>NZ_JBFUIT010000024.1:0-26261 GCF_056401735.1 Luteibacter sp. P4_D7_3 | reverse complement strand
GGATGCCGTTGTTTGCCACGATTCCCACGGGGTAGCCGTGGATGTGGGCGAAGCCGGTGACCAGCGTCTTGCCGTAGCGTGCCTTGAATTCGTGGAACTCGGAATCGTCGACCACACGCGCGATGACTTCGCGGATATCGAAGGGGCGGCGCGTGTCCTCGGGAATCACGCCGTAGAGTTCTTCGGCGGAAAAGCGCGGTTCCAGCGGTGGGCGCACGGCGAGCGGCATTTTCTTGATGCGATTGAGCGAGCCGACGATATCGCGGGCGATGGCCAGCGCATGTGTATCGTTCTCGGCGAAATGATCGGCCACCCCGGAGATGGACGTATGCACATCCGCTCCGCCGAGGGCTTCGGCGTCGACGACTTCGCCCGTCGCCGCCTTCACCAAGGGCGGGCCGCCGAGGAAGATCGTGCCCTGTTCGCGCACGATGATGGTTTCGTCACTCATGGCAGGCACGTAGGCGCCGCCGGCGGTGCACGAGCCCATCACCACGGCGATCTGCGCGATACCCTGCGCGCTCATGCGTGCCTGGTTGTAGAAAATGCGGCCGAAGTGCTCGCGATCCGGGAAAACTTCGTCCTGCAAGGGCAAGAAGGCGCCGCCGGAATCCACCAGATACACGCAGGGAAGGCGATTCTCCATCGCGACTTCCTGTGCACGCAGGTGCTTCTTCACCGTCATCGGGAAATACGTGCCACCTTTTACCGTCGCATCGTTGGCGAGCACCACCACTTCCTGACCCATGACGCGACCGATGCCCGCGATCACGCCCGCGGAAGGCGCAGCATTGTCGTACATGCCGTGCGCGGCGAGCGGTGCGATTTCGAGGAAGGGCGAGCCGGGATCGAGCAGGGCGCGGATGCGCTCCCGCGGCAGCAGCTTGCCGCGTGCGACATGCTTCTCGCGTGCCTTGGCGCCGCCACCTTCTGCCGTTCGCCGGAGTGTTTCGCGCAGGTCGTCAGTCAATGCGCGCAGCTTCAGGCTGGCAGCCTGGAAGTCGGCGGAGCGGGGGTCGATCTGCGATTCGAGAATGGGCATGGGGGCGTTCGCGCGGGGACGAAACGACCATGATAGCGGGGTGTCGCCATCCGAAAACGCTGCGGCGCGCCAATCGCTAAAAAGAAACGGCCACCCGAAGGTGGCCGTCGTCCCAGCAAATAAACCCGAGGGCTTACTTCTTGGTGGAGCTGTCGTCCTTCGCGCTCTTGGCGTTGGAAGCGGCATCCTTGGCCTGGTCAGCCGACTTGTCGGCCTGGTCGGCAGCATTGGACGCAGCGTCCTTCGCGGCTTCCGGCGTACCGCCGGCGGTCGAAGCAGAAGCGGCGGCCTGCGCCTGGCCGGCAGCGTCCTTGGCCTGATCGGCGGACTGCTGAGCCTGATCGGCGGCCTGCGTGGTCGCGGCGTTCTGCGACTGGTCGGCGGCCTGYTGTGCCTTGTCAGCCTGCTGCTGTGCATCCGCAGCCGACTTCTGGGCGTCCTGCGCGGAATCCGTCGCGCCGTTGCTGCAAGCTGCCAAAAGCGCGACGAGCGCAGAGGCGAGAAGGGTACGCGTCAAATTCATTGTGTTTCTCCTTAGCCGTAGAATGCCGTTAGGCGGGCTCATTAATAGCTTAGTTGTCATGACTTAGCTACAGATCGAAGGGGCATGCTTCAGGGCGCATTAAAACCTATGGAAAGGGCGTGATCGTTACAAGAAAACGCCCATCCGGTTTCATCGACGTCAGGTTCACACCAATTCGATGGCGATCGCCGTGGCCTCGCCGCCGCCGATACAAAGGGCTGCGACACCCCTTTTTGCCCCACGGGCTGTCAACGCATTGAGAAGAGTCACGACGATACGCGCACCGCTGGCGCCGATCGGATGGCCCAGCGCACACGCGCCGCCGTTGACGTTGATCTTCTCGTGCGGCACGCCGAGCTCACGCATGACCGCCATCGGCACGACGGCAAAGGCTTCGTTGATCTCGAAGAGGTCCACGTCTTCGGCCTTCCAGCCCGCCTTTTCAAGCACTTTCGAAATGGCGCCCACCGGTGCGGTCGTGAACCACTCCGGTTCCTGCGAATGCGTGGCGTGCGCGACGATACGCGCCAGTGCGGTAATGCCGCGGGCCTTCGCATCGTCGGCGTCGAGCAGCACCAGCGCGGCGGCACCATCGGAGATGCTGGACGAGCTGGCTGCCGTAATCGTGCCGTTTTCCTTGCGGAATGCAGCGCGCAGGGTCGGGATCTTCGCGGTGTCCGAACGGCCCGGCTGTTCGTCTTCGGCAAAGTCCTGCGGACCCTTGCGACCCTGGACGGTCACCGGGACGATCTCGTTGGCGAACGCATTTGCCTTCTGTGCGGCCTGCGCGCGTTCCACCGAGGCGATCGCGTATGCGTCCTGCTCTTCGCGGGTGAAGGTGTATTTATCCGCGCACTTCTCGCCGAACACGCCCATGGACTGGCCATCGTACGGATTGGTCAGGCCGTCCCAGGCCATGTGGTCGACCAGCTGGCCGTCGCCGTAACGGATGCCGGTACGCGCGTTGACCATGTGCGGCGCGTTGGTCATCGACTCCATGCCGCCGGCAACGACGACCTTCGCCGAGCCGACCTTGATCAGGTCGTGGGCGAGCATGAGTGCCTTCATGCCGGAGCCGCAGACCTTGTTGATGGTCGTGCAGCCGGCCGAAACGGGCAGGCCGGCTTCGAGCGACGCCTGGCGAGCCGGGGCCTGGCCGAGATTGGCGGGCAGCACGCAGCCCATGATCACTTCGCTCACGTCGGCCGGGGCGATGCCGGACTGCTCAAGGGCGGCGCGGATGGCGGTGGCACCGAGCTTCGGCGTGGGGACGCCGGTGAACTGGCCAAGGAAGGAACCGATGGCGGTGCGCTTGGCGCCCGCGATGACGATCTCAGACATGGGAACTCCGTGGGACTCGCATGGCCGCCCGGGAGGGCGGAAAACCTGTCGAGTATCGCAGCGGGGGCCGTGGCGGGGCAATCTGCGCCGCGGCATGGGGTGTGCGCCGCAGCACGGCAAGGGCCGGGCGGGTGTGCGAATATCCGGTCCAGGTGCGCCGCCAGGGGACTTGGCCGCGCGACATTGATGTCGAACCGAGGGGCTAAACGTGAATCAGCGGAACTTCCCGTGTCAGCGCGAGCTGGCGTTTGCCGTGTGTCTCAGCCTGGGCGTGGCGGCCTGCGGTGGCGGGGGCGGGTCGAAAACCGGTGGCACGGGCGTGGTGGTAGCGCCGCCCCCACCTACCCAGCCTACGCAACCGACCCAGCCGACCCAGCCGAATCCGCCGATCGATGCCCAGCTCGCGTTCACCAACGTCACGGCCGCCCACGCGGCCGGGTTCACCGGTGCGGGCGTGGTCATCGGCATCATCGACAGCGGCGTGACCCGCTCGCAGCCGGCACTCGCCGGGCGCGTCACGGCCGACCCGAACACCTACATCGACCCCAGTACTAACAATCTGAGCGTGGACGATGTGGTCGGTCACGGTACCGCCGTGGCGGAAATTGCCGCTGGGCGGCCGTTTGGCAGCTTCGTTGGTGGTGTCGCGCCCGACGCTACCCTCATTTCGGCGCGCATCATCGCGGACAAGGCGCCCACCGACGACGGCTCCGGGCAGGGCAACGAGGCGACCAGCTCCGACCCGTTGGGCAAGGTCAATGCCGACGTCATCGCCGCAGGTGCGAGGGTGCTGAACAACTCCTGGGGCGGCGTCTACTGGAACGCCACCGACACGGTCGCGACGAAAAGCTTTCACGACGCGTACGCGCCGTTCACCGCAGGGCACCTGTTCGTTTTCGCGGCGGGCAACAGTGGTGATGCCAATCCGTCCACGGTGGCGGCCCTGCCGTCGCGCGCCCCGGACCTCGAGGCCGGCTGGCTGACCGTCGTCGCGCTGGATAGCAATAATCCTACTCAGATCGCCACCTATTCGAACCGTTGTGGCGTGGCAATGAACTACTGCCTCGCAGCGCCTGGCGACGTAATCACGACGTCGGCCACGTCCACCGCGTCCAATATCTCCTATCAGGTGTGGTCAGGCACCTCGCTGGCCGCTCCGCAGGTCTCCGGTGCTGCCGCGGTAGTGATGCAGGCTTTCCCGGCGCTGGGAGTCAATGCGATTCGCCAGATCATCCTCGGCACGGCCGATGACCTCGGCACCGCCGGTCCCGATGCCATCTACGGCTATGGCCGCCTCAACGTCGGCCGGGCGATCCGTGGCCCGGCGACATTCGATTGGGGCGACTTCGATGCCGCGACTGCAGCCGGCCATGACGCCGCGTTTCTAAATGACATAAAAGGTGCCGGTGGCCTCAATGTTTCGGGCAATGGCAAGCTCACGCTGTCGGGTACCAACACCTACGCGGGCGTGACAAAGGTGGGCGGCTCCGCCTCGTTGGAATCGATGCACGACGTGCCGGGTGCCGTGAACATCGGCGCAAACGCTGCCCTGATCGCTCACGCCAACATCGGTGGCAGCGTCACCAACGCGGGCGTGTTCCTGGCGGACACCGCGTCGACGCATATCACGGGTAACTTCACGCAGTCGGCAACGGGCATTCTTTGGCAGAGCCTGGGTGCGCCGCTGGTGGTCAGCGGCAACGCGTCGCTGGCCGGTTCCCTGGTCATCTCCGGTGCGGTTTCCGGTTATGTCGTCACATCACATCAGCAGCTGATAACGGCCAGTTCGATTACCGGCACCCTGGGACTAGCCCCCGCAGGCGGTGTCTTCCTCGGGACGAGCCTGCAGTATCTGCCCAACGAGGTGTGGATCGACACGAGGCAGCTCAGCATTACCCTGCTAGCGACGAAGAGCATGTCGCAATCGGTAGCCGCGGTGAATTCGGCGCAGCGCCTCGACGGCGCCTTCGCCCAGATCAACGCGAGCCTCGCCACCGGTTCGCCGACCGCCGAGTCGGTGAACGAGCGTACGCTGATCGCCGCTGGGAGCATCCAACAGTCGTCCACCCAACAGGTGGCGCAGGCGTCATTGGAGTCGCTTTCGGGCCAGCTGTATGCTGCCAGCACGGCCGTGACTCTGGCAGGCATCGACGCAGGCAACGATGCATTGATCAATCATCTCGACGCCCAGGGGCCTACCGGTGCCTGGACACAGTCGCTTGGCTCCCAGGGAGGGCTCAGCCGTTCGGGCTTTGGCAACGTCGGCTTCAACATCGGTGGCACGCTTATCGGCAACGACGTGAAGCTCGGCAACAACGGCTTCGCCGGCGTCGCCGTCAGCCAGATGCGCAGCACGGGACAGTTGTCCGGCAGCCTGGATCGCCAGACCAATCGCGCCACGGAAGGCATGCTGTATGCCGGCTCGCGTGGCGCGAATTGGTACGGCGTCGGCCGCTTCGGCTTCGGCAGCTTCCATGGCGATACCCAGCGCCTCCTTCGTCTGGGCGACCAGGGAACCTTCGCGGGTGCGGACAATACCGGCCACTACAACGTCGCCTATGGCGAATTCGGCTACCGCACGAACGTCGGCGCCTTCACGCTCACGCCGTACGCGAACGCGCAGTTCGCCAGCATCCGTCGCGATGGATTCGATGAAGCGGGTGGCGACGGTTTCGGCCTTGCAGCCAACGGCCAGACCACCTCGCGTTGGCAGGCCGGCTTCGGCCTGCGTGCGGGCAGCTCGTGGCTCACCTCGTACGGCAAGCTGCGTATCGACGCCAAGCTCGGCTGGCAGAACGCGTTCGCGACGAAGGGCGAAGTGTTCTCGGCTCGCTACAACGGCATTGCGCAGTGGGCACCGGTGGAAGGCATCGGCCTGTCGCGTCGAGCCGGCACGGCGGGCTTTACGATGGGCCTGGACTTGAGCGAGCGCTCACAGTTCGGCATGGATGTGGAGCAACGCTTCGCCGATCGCGACCACTCGCATTCGGCAACCCTAAGCTACCGCCTCGCCTGGTAACCGCCCGCTATCTGTAGGCGCCGAGTCATCGGCGATGCACTAAGGCATCGCCGCCTACAGACAACYCRAWGTTGTTTTGMTACGGTCATCTCGTTGCCTGCGTCGTCGCTAACCGTGCCACGCAGGCAACCATTCCGCTTGATCCGTTAGAACGACGGCACGTTGCTTCGTGCGCGCGCCGCACCTGGGACAGCGGTGGCATAAGCAAGGAACAGTGATGCCTGTTACGAATGAACACGGCACGGTTCGCCGTGCGCGCTATTACGCCGATCCCGATGCATCGTCGCATGAGCTTCTCAACAACGCGGCGGAGCTGCTGCAGTACGCGCGGGGGCTTACAGAGTCGCTCGCGGAATTCGTGCATGAGTCGGATACCGTCGATTGCCGGCGCATGGCGTTGTCGCTGGATGCGGTCGCGGCGCTTACGCAGATGGGGGCGCATTGCGCGGCCGAGGCGCATGCGCGGCTTGCGTGGGAGAGCGGGCAGGTATCGGGGAACGCATCTGGGGCGCATTGATGCTTGCCTCAAAGAAGCCCGGAGTTCGTCTCACCGATGAGGGGGTGATGAGGATAGACTCGGCCCCGAATTCAAGGATAGGAAGAAATAAGACATGGTGAACCTGCGTATATTCTCATTGGGCATCCTTACGACGCTCGTCGGATCGCCGGCTATGTCGATGCCGCCGGAACCTCCGCCGACCGCTCCCGTGGAGGTAGTTGGCGCCGCGCCACAGGGGACGCATTTGCTCGCCTTCAAGACCAGTGGCGTTCAAGCTGGTGCAAACGCGGTTGCCGTGTTTGAGGGGGAGCCGGATAAGGAAGGCGTGGCGCACCGCGATCTCATCATTTTCGGCAAGAGGAACGGCAAGTTCGTTCCGGAAGTGACGAGCGATAAGCTAGTCGCCTGCTCGAAATGCACTCAGTTTCACGACGACGCGTTTGACATCAATGATGTAAAGGTCAGTCCGGGTCAAGTCCGCATCGTGCAGATGGACGGTGGCGAGAAGCCAACCACCACAATTGTTGAATTAGCGAAGGAGTCCGGCGTATGGCACGTCCGCTCGGCGAGTCGGCATGTTGTCGATATGGGGAGGTTTGAAGAACGTACAGTTCTTCTTCCYTTGCCAAAATCCGGGCTCGCGGCAGACATGGATGCGCAATGGAGTGTTCCGGTATATCTGAATACGCTGATGGTTAATAAAAACAGCGGTAAGTTCTGGTTCTTGCATGATGGCGGGTCGCCCGAGGCCGTGTGGAAGAGCATGGACGGTCGTTGCGGCAAGCAGGACTGCACGATTCTCGTCCAGCAGCAGGACGGCTGCATCTCCCTCGTTCGCGATGAGTCGTCTCGATGGTTCAGTGGCGCGAACGCGAATCACAAAGATAAAAAACAAGCAGTATTCGAGGCGATGAACGCCTGCAATGCAGCCGGCGCAATGAACTGCAAGGAAGTCGAGACTCAGTGTAGGCGTGGAATCTAACGGCCTGGCGGCCAAAGCAAGGAAGATATATGGATGTTCTGTCGGATAAGAAAGTGACGCGTCTCGTTGCAAGCCAAGGTAAGACACGCGTTTATGAGATGGAGGACAGTACCTGGGTGACGGCGCAGGAAGGGACTGTTTCGTGGCGGAACAATAATCCTGGCAATCTCAAATTTGAGTTCAGTGGAAGTGCGGACTCTACAGTGCATAACGGCCGCACGAAGGAAAAGGCGCTGGAAAGAGCGCAGGAACGTTACGACGGCGTCGTTGACCTTGATCATTGGGGTAATGCCGTTTTTGAGAGTTACGAAGCTGGTCGCGAGGCCCAAAAGCAGCTTATCTCCGACCGGTTCGCCGACAACACAGTCGATGAACTAGTGAAAGGTTATTCAAAAGCGGACTACAGTGGCGCGACGCATCACGCCAGCCAGGCGAATACCATTTATGCCACGGCGGCGGCCGAAGGCTATGACCTTCACGGCAAGAAGGTTGTTGATATGACCCCAGAAGAGCGCAATGCCTTAGTTGACGGTATCGCGCGTGCCGAGGCCTGGAAGCCGGGCACTAAGAATCAAACCCCGCCACTCACCAACGAGCAGTTGACGGAAGCATTGCACGCACGTCCCCAGCAGGCGGCAGCAGCCCAATCGCCCGCTCATCCGAATGTGCACCGCCAGGGCGATCGAGGTGAGGCAGTCGGTGCATTGCAGTCGGACCTGGCTGCCCTCGGCTACACCGGCCGCGACGGCAGTCCCATCCACGCCGACCAGCGCTTCGGGCCGCAGACCCGGGAAGCGGTCGAGGCTTTCCAGCAAGCCCGCGGCCTGCGAGCGGATGGTGTGGTGGGTCCAGCGACGCTCACTGCGCTTTCGGAAGCAAGGTCGCAGGCTCAGGCGGCAGCCCTTCAGGCGCCGGTGCCCGACATGCTCGATGCACGCCACCCTGCCCATGGCATCTACGTCCAGGCTTATTCCTGCGTCGCGAAGATCGATGAGGATCAGGGGCGCGCGCCGGGTCCTCATACGCAGGCGTTTGCCGGCAGTCTGACATCGGCAGCCACGATGGCAGGGTTCAACCGCATCGACCACGTTGCCTTATCGGACGACGCCAACCGCGGGTACGCCATTCAGGGCGATCTGAATTCACCCTTCAAGCGCTACGTCGAGGTTGACGTTATGCAGGCCGTCCAGACACCACTGGCGCAAAGCAGCCAGGAAGCCGCGGTAAACGTGCAGAACAACGAACAACAACAGGCTCACGTTCAACAGCAGGTGCAGGCCCAGCAGCAGGCGCCCGAGCCGGTTCAGTCGGCTGGGCCTTCGATGGTGCGGTGATTGGGGTATCGCCGCTGAAGCGGCTCCCACAATGAGCCGCACAAAAAAAAGGCCGCCCCACACCTTCGTGTGGGAGCGGCCCATGTCGCAAAACGGGAGCTGTGCCTGTTAAGACTTGCCGTGGAACAGCTCGCGTCCGATGAGCATGCGACGAATTTCGTTGGTGCCCGCACCGATTTCGTAGAGCTTCGCATCGCGCAACAGGCGTCCTGCGGGGAACTCGTTGATGTAACCGTTTCCGCCCAGGGACTGGATCGCTTCCAGGGCAACCTTCACTGCATTGGTCGACGCATTGAGCAGGCACGCGGCCGGATCGATGCGCGACTTCACGCCGTTGTCGAACTGCTGGGCCACCATATACGCGAAGCCGCGTGAAGATTGCAGCGCGGTGTACATATCGGCCACCTTGGCCTGCATCATGCCGAACGTGCCGATGGGGGCGTTGAACTGCTTGCGCTCGCGCACGTACGGCAGCACGAGGTCCACGGCGGCCTGCATGATGCCGATCGGGCCGCCGGAAAGCACGAGGCGCTCCGTGTCCAGGCCGCCCATCAGCACGCGCACGCCTTCGTTCACTTCGCCGACGATGTTCTCGGCTGGGATCTCGCAGTTGTCGAAGACCAGCTCACAGGTGTTCGAGCCGCGCATGCCGAGCTTGTCGAGCTTCTKCGCGGTGGAGAAACCCTTCATGCCCTTCTCGATGATGAAGGCGGTCATGCAGCGGCTGCCGGCGGGACGGGGCGCCGTGCGCATGTAGACCAGCAGCACGTCGGCGTCGGGGCCGTTGGTGATCCACATCTTCGTGCCGTTGGCGACCCACACGTCGCCGACCAGTTCGGCGCGGCAGCTCATCGAGCCGACCACGTCGGAGCCGGCGCCCGGCTCGCTCATCGCCAGCGCGCCCACCCACTCGCCGCTGGTGAGCTTGGGCAGGTACTTGCGGCGCTGCGCGTCGTTGCCGTTGTGGTAGATGTTCTGCACGCACAGGTTGGAGTGCGCGCCATAGGAAAGACCGACCGATGCCGAGGCACGGGAAATCTCTTCCATCGCGACCATATGGGCGAGGAAGCCGAGGCCGGAGCCGCCGAATTCCTCAGGCACGGTCACGCCGAGCAGGCCCATCTCGCCGAACTTTAGCCAGAGGTCTTCCGGGAAGACGTTTTCGCGGTCGATACGATCGGCGCGGGGGGCGATTTCCTTCTCGGCGAAGGCGTGGACGCTTTCGCGCAGGAGGTCGAGGTCTTCACCGAGGGAAAACGGGCGCATGCGTGCAACTCCGGGGGGGGGGATACGGGGGAAAAAGCATCCCATCGTAACGCGCCGGGCGCTCCAGTCCACGGCGCGACGCAGCAATCAGGCCGGCGGAAGGGCCGCGATACGGTCGTGAACGCGGATCAGCAGGAGGCACTGGCGGTCCACCAGACGCACGGCTTCAGGGGCCCCCGCGACACGTAGCGATGTCCCCACGAGCAGGGCCGGGGTGCCCAGCGGCGACGCCGTGGAGCCTGCGCGCACGTGTTCGGCCAGGGCGTCGAGGCCGTGAGCGATGCGTTGGGCCAGTTCCTCGACGGCGGCGGCATCGGCCGGCACCAGGGCCTGCCGATGCACGCCCAGCGTCGACAGGTGGGCGAGCCCGGCCTGCAGGGCGGTGAGCAGGCGAAGCGCGCGTTCGCCGCGTTCTTGCGGATGACCGGGTTCGGCAAGCAACTCGGTCACGTTGCCGGCCACCGCCGCCTGGGCGGCGTGCGCGTCGCGACGGGCGACGCGATAGGGCAGGTCGTCGGACTTGCCGTTGCGGTATTGCATGGCGATGCGCTGCAGGTAGCGCCCGTAGGCCAGCAAGGCGTCGGCCACCACCTCTTCAAGGCGGCGTACGCGCCAGTCGGGCAGGACGAAGCGGATGGCCACGGCGGCGACGATAGCGCCCAGCAGGGTATCCAGCAGGCGCGGGCCGATGGCGTCGTAGCCCGCGCCGACGCGATCGAAGCAGAGCAGGACGAACAGCGTGATCACGGCGGTGGCCAGGGCGTAACGTCGCAAGCGGAAGGCGAAGAAGCCGGCACCGGTCGCGACGAGTACCGGCAGGCGCCAGTCTCCCCCGGGCAGCAGGCGAAGCATGGCCCAGCCGGCCACAAGTCCCACGGTGGTGCCGATCACGCGCTGGACGAGTCGACGGCGGGTGCTGCCGTAGCTGGGTTGGCAGACGAAGAGTGTGGTCAGCAGGATCCAGTAACCGTGGGTGGGGTGCAGCGCGAGCATGAGCAGGTATCCACCGAGCATTCCGGCGCCAAGGCGTACGGCATGACGGAAGTGCATCGAGCGCCGGTTGAGCCGGATGCGCACGCGGGCGATGGCGTCTTTCAATGACGACGGCTCGTTGCTTTGCAGCGAGGTGTCCATGTCCTGCGGCAGGTTGCCTTCGTCTTCGATGGCCGCTTGCAAGCGTTCCATGTTGTCCATCAAGGCGGAGAGCGCGTCGTCGACGGCCTCATCGGGCGGATCGCTGCGGCGGCGGTAGGCGATGGCTTCGCGGAGGTCGTCGAGTGCGGCTCGTGGTAGCGCGATGGAGCCGAGCGGCGCGATACGTCGTATGGCGTCGGCTCGCTCGCGACAGGCAATGGCCTGCAGTCGCAGCAGGCGGCCGAATCGAAACATCAGGTCGCTGTGGTAGAGCGCGTCCGCGAGTTCATCATAGGGATAGTGCGAGGAGCTGATGCGTTCGTGGATGTCCTGGGCGACGAAGAACATCGCCAGCCGTGCCGCGCTGCGTCCCCGCGGTTGGCGCCGGCCGATACGGTCGATCAAGGCGGTGCGCGCACCGGTCAGGGCTTCGACGGTGCGCAGGTTGCGTTTTGAAAACGCGATGTCGAGTGCGTCGCGGTCGAGGCCGTGCACCGGTTCGAACAGCGCCGCCTTGGCTTCGACGAGCGCGGCGAGCGACTCGAACAGGCGCGCCAGTGAGTGGCGCACGGCACGTTGTGGCGCGAGCGCGCTCCATATCAGCGAGAGCAGGCCGTACCACGCGGCACCGGCGAGGATCGCCAGCGTGCCTTCGTTGCCTGTGCCGGCCGCGGCGGCATCGGAGGCGATCATGGTGTAGACCGAAAGGATGAGCGTCGCCGTCGCGATCGTGGCGTAGCGCCCGCTGGCGGCGCCAAGCATCACGAGGATGAAGGTACCCAGTGGCAGGGCGATGGCGAAGAGGACGGGTTGGCCGATCAGGGCCTTTACCCCGGCGGCGGCAGCGGCGAAGCAGAGCAGGGTGACCACGAGGCCGCGCAGCCGACCGCGCCAGGCGTCGTCGGTCTCGGCAAGGGCGCAGGCGATGGCGCCGAGCAGGGCGGGGACGATGGCGCTGGCGGGGCCGATGAGGGTGCACCAGGCGGTGATGCCCGATAGCGCGAGGAAGGTGCGCAGGACGTCGGCGAAGCGGTCGGATTCGGCGAGGTGGCGTAGGGAGGGCATGGCCTTACTTTAGCGTTACTGCGTCGTCGCGCTGTAGCGATCGCCGATGAATCGGCTCCTACACGAGCATGTCAACAAAGGCCGCCGTTCACCGCAAGCACCTGCCGCGTGATGTAACCCGCCTCAGGACTGACCAGAAACCGCACGGCCGCCGCCACTTCTTCCGGCGTGCCGGTGCGTTCCATCGGGATGACTTTCAGGATCTGTTCGACCGGCACATCGGGGTCGAGCATGTCCGTGTCGATCAGCCCCGGTGCCACGCAGTTCACCGTGATCTTGCGCTTGGCAAGCTCCACGGCGAGTGCCTTGGCTGCGCCGATGACGCCGGCCTTCGACGCGCTGTAATTCACCTGCCCGCGGTTACCGATCATGCCGGAGACCGACGTGATGCAGACGATGCGTCCCGCTTTGCGGCGGCGGATCATCGGCATCACCAGCGGGTGAAGCACGTTGTAAAACCCGTCGAGGTTGGTTCGCAGTACCTGATCCCAATCCTCGGAGGTGAGGCCCGGAAAGGCGCCGTCGCGCGTGAGGCCCGCATTGCAGACCACACCGTAGTACGCGCCGTGCTCTCCAACATCGGCCTCGAGCGCAGCGGCCGACGCGGCGCGGTCGGCGATATCGAACTGGATGACGCGTGCCGTGCGACCTTTGGCGACGATCTCGGCGAGGACGGCGTCGGCTTCGTCGCGGCGAGAGCGGCAGTGGACGACGATGTCATAGCCGGCGTCGGCGAGATTCAGCGCGATGGCGCGGCCGATGCCGCGGCTGGAGCCGGTGACGAGGACGGTATCGTTCATGGCGCGGTTCCCTTGGAATCGAGAGTGTTGCGTGGATCGAGGAAAGGCGTCGGGTCGGGCGGACTGAACACCGTCAGGCGTGCCTCGGCGTGCACGCCCGTCGTATCGATGCGACAGCTGAAGGCGGCCATGCCGTCGTCGTCATGGAAGGTTCGGACGGCTTCGATGAGAAGCTTGGCTCCCGGCGGAAACATGTCGGCATCGACCCTGTAACTGCGTGTGCCCAGCAGGAAGCCCGGGCGGATCTCACCCCCCGCGGCGAGCACCTGGCAGCCGTTCCACGCCGCGATAGCCTGCGCCATCAGCTCGATGCCGGCCCAGCCGGGCAGACCACCGGATTCGATGAAGGCATCGCCGCGGCGGATGGCACGCTCGCAGACGATGCGTTCGGGATCCCATTCCACCACGCGATCGAGCAGGATCATGCGACCCGCGTGTGTGAGCAGTTGTTCGATGGGCCACAGGGTCATGGTGCGTTCGCCAGGATCAGGCTCGCGTTGTTTCCGCCGAACGCGAAGGAGTTGCTCATGAGGTAACGGCGGCCGGGTGGGAGGCGACTGTCGCCATCGGTAAAGGCCAGCGGCGGCAGCGACGGGTCGGCCTCGCCATCCCACACGTGCGGTGGCAGGCGCCGCTGCGGGTCGGTGAGGGCCAGCCAGCAGAAGGCGGCCTCGAGCGCGCCGGCAGCACCCAGCGTGTGGCCGGTGAGTGCCTTGGTCGACGAGCAGGGTACGGGGCGGCCGAACGTCGCCGCGACTGCGCGGCTCTCCATTGCGTCGTTGTGTTCGGTGGCCGTGCCGTGCAGGTTCACGTAGTCGATCATGCCCGGCGCCAGGCCGGCTGACGACAAGGCCCTTGCCATGGCGTCGCTGGCACCGCGACCTTCCGGATCCGGCGAGGACATGTGGTAGGCGTCCGAGCTTGCGCCGCCGCCGAGAAAAGCGACGGGCGCATGGTCGCGCGTCATCATGAAGAGAGCGGCCGCCTCACCGATGTTGATGCCATCGCGACGCCGCGAGAACGGCTGGCAACGGGCCGCGGCCATGGCTTCGAGCGAATGGAAGCCATTCGTCGCCAGGCGGCACAGCGTGTCCGCGCCGCCGCAGATCACGGCATCGCACAGGCCTGTCTTCAGCAGGCGTGCCGCGCTGAGCAGGGCGCGGGCACCCGAGGTGCATGCGGTGGAAATGCCGTAGGCAGGGCCGGCAATACCCAGCCACTCGGCAAGAAAGGCGGCCGGCGCACCGAGTTCCTGATCCGCATACTGGTAATGCGCCGGCCAGCTGCCGGTCTGGCCGAGCGCGGCAATGCTGCCCGTCGCCTCCTCGATGCCGGTCGTGCTGGTACCAATGACGATACCGACCCTTTCGGCACCGAAGCGCAGGACGGCAGCGCGGAGCTCCGCTTCGATTTCCTGCGCGGCGAGCATCAGCAGGCGGTTGTTACGCGTATCCCGGTGTAAGAGTTCGGCGGAAAGCGCCGGCAATGCCGCGGAGACATGGCCGAGGCGTAGCGTGTGTTCGGGTACCCATCCGCCCAGGTCTTGCAGTCCATGCCCGGCAGCGTCGAACATCGCTTCGGCCACCGCCTGCTTTCCCACACCGAGCGAGCACACGACGCCGAGGACATTCAGGTAGGTCGTCATGTCGTCAGCCCGGCTTGCGCGCGGCGACGTTGACCAGGGTTTCCTCGCGCTTGCCCACCGGCGGGGCGGCCTTGAGGCCCCAACGTTCCAGCAGGCCGAAATCCTTCGCACGGCTCCACCACAAGTAGGGCAGGGATACCTGTGCCTGGGTGAATACGAAACCGCGCCCACGAAGCATGGCCAGATATTCGTCGGCGCTCTTCTGGACATGCATCGGATGACGGAAGAACCAGCGGATCACCCAGGAGTCGATGTACGCCTTGGTGGACTCGGCGAACAGCAGCAGTCCGCCCGGCTTGAGCACGCGCCAGAACTCGTCCAGAGCGCGTTCCTGTTCGACCAGGTGATGGAATGTCTGGTGGCAGAACACGGTATCCACGCTGGCGTCGGCCAGGTCGATACGCGCGCAATCGCTCGTGAACAGTTCCACGTCGATGCCCTCACGTGCCGCCTCCGCACGCGACAGCTCGATACTGTGGGGATCCGCGTCCAGGCCGAGCATGCGCGCCGGGGCGAAGACGTCGCGCAGATAGCGAAACGAACGCCCCTGGCCGCAGCCGACATCGAGCAAGGTGCCACCCTGCGGCAGGGGCTCAACCGCCAATCGCTTGAGATCGTTGATGGCCACGCGCAGGACGTGGTGCTGCCAGGTATGGGTGCGCAGGAAGACGAAACCGATCCGGGTTTCCTCCACGTAGGTGGCGCTGGCGTACTTCATCAGTGAGGCGTCCATGGCAATCAGGGCAACGACTGTCGCGCCAGGTGGCGCTCGACATCGTCGATGAAAACGGAAGGTGAGACCAGCTGCATCTCGCCATCGGTGAGCCTGACCGCGACCTGGATCGTGCTGGCGCGGGTCAGTCGCTCGTGGGTGGCGGCGTCGCTGAGGGTGTAGTGGATCTTCAGGCGGTTCTGCCATTCGACCAGCTCGGCACGTACGACCAGCTTCTGGCCGAAACGTGCGGCGCGCGCGTAACGCAGCTGCATGTCGATGATCGGCCACGCATAGCCGGTGTCTTTCATGCGCACATAGTCGTGGCCGAGGGCTTCGAGCAGGGCACAGCGTGCGACCTCGAGGTACTTGACGTAATGGCCGTGCCAGACGACTTCCATTGAATCGACATCGAAGAAGGGAACGGTCAACTCCGTGTCGACGGCGAATACACCGTTAGCGCGCATCGTGGGCTCCGTTCGTACCGTGCCAGTACGGGTGGAAGTTGAACCATTGCAAAGGGGCGGCGAGGCAGTGCTGCGCGAGCCATTCGGCGTAACGCGAGACGGCGCCGGCGATCGCGGCACCGCGAGTGGAACGTTCCCACGTGGACGCATCGTCGAAGCGACGCAGGTGGATGGTGTAACGGCCTGCATGCTTGATGCAGCAGACCAGGTTGACCGGGCAGCGCAGCATCGCGGCCATCAACCAGGGGCCCTGAGGAAACGCAGCCGGGGCACCGAGGAAGTCGACGTTCACGCTGCGGCCGCCATGCTCCGGGACACGATCACCGGCGATGGCGACCCATTCGCCGCGCTCGAGGCGTTGCGACAGATCCATCATCGCCACCGTATCGAGGTCACCCACATGCATCAGGCGGAGGCGACGGTCACCGGATTCGCCAAGCAGGCGATTGAAATGCGCCGCATGGGGAAGATGCATCAGCACGTTCAGTGCCACGCCTTCGCCGATCTCGGCCATGGCGCGGCAAACATCGAGATTGCCCAGGTGCGTGCAGACGAGCAGTTGCCCCCGCCCGCCGGAACGAAGCGAGTCGCGCACGCCGTCGGGGTCGTCCATGTCTACCGAGGACAAGCGCAGCTTGCCGCGCCAGACGTCGAAACGATCGAGCATGCAGTCGCCGAAGGCGAGGTATTGCGCGAGCACCGGACGCTGGCGGGGAAACAGGTCGGCGCGACCGCTCCAGGCAGCCAGTCGCCGTTGGTAGTCGCCCACGATGCGCCGCGTAGCGCGACCGGTAACGAAGAAATACAGCACGATGAGGTAAATGACCGGAGCAACGGGCCGCCGCCCGAGCAGGCGCACGGCGACGGACGTGAGCTTCATGCCSAGGAAGCTTCCACGTTCTTTTCGTGACGCCCAGTGCGTCGTCGCGCCTGCGGACTCAGGCATGGGTGCCTTCCAGGCGCAGGTGCGCGGACGAGTAATACGCATCACCGGTGCGATAGGCGAAATGCAGGCGTCCGCGCACGGCGTCGTAGCGCAGCGTTAGTTCCACGCGATCGCCGGGACGCAGCAGGCGCTGGAATTTCAGTCCATCCATGCCGCGACACGTAGTCGGTGTGCCGAGCCGGGGCGCGGCGAGCTCGAGCGCCCAGCCGATCTGGACGACGCCCGGCAGGACCGGCGCGTCCGGAAAGTGATCGGCGAAGCAGGCAAGGTCCAGCGGCAGCTCCAGTTCGATGACATGCGTGTCGCCATCGAGGCGTTCGCCCATCACGCGTGGCGCCGTCGGCAACGCGGCCTGCAGGAGCGCATCCACCCGCGCGGATTCCGGCAAGACGTCGACGAAGCGCCAGACCATGGGCGTCGACAGCGCATCGTCGCCTGCCGCTTGCTGCCCGAGTTCATTGATGAGGCCTGCCCGCCCATGACGCAGCAGCGCCGTGCGTCCGGCAGGTGTGAACGCCACGACCATGCCCGGGCCGAGCTTGCCGGCGTAGCCGCCCGCGGCCGCCGCGACCCAGGGGTGCGAGAGCAGGCGCCCGGCCGCACCGTCCATCGGTGCCTTGTTGATCCGGCGACGCAGGCGCTGGCGCAGCAGCCACTCGCCGAGAAAGAGCACGCCCATCACGGAGTAGGCCAGAATGCCGTTGTAGAACGTCCACCATGAGAGCGGGCCCCACTTGGCCAGCAGGCCGGAGGCAGTGCCGTTGAGCAGGAAAAACACCACCCACACCCAGGTTACCTTGCGCGTGTAGCGCACGGCGACAGGTGGCAGGTCGGGCTCGGTGACACGCGCGATGCGCTCGATCATCGGTGGCCCGAATTTCAGGCTGAGACCGAACGCGGCCAGGAGTAACGCGCAGATCAGGCTGGGGTACCAGCGCAGCAGATCGTCTTCGCCGCCGAATGCGAGCACCGCGCAGTAGATCAGCGTTACGCCGAGCATCCAGCGGCCGCCGGGCTGGCGCCACAGGGCGGGTGCACGCACCAGCCACAGGCCACCGAGGATCAACCCGAAGATCGGCGTGGACACGTGGTCCATGCCGAAGTAGACGATGAAGGGATAGAGCACGCCGACCAGCAGCAGTGCCGCGTCGCTCAGTTTGCGCATGGGGCGCCGTTCGCTTCGACGTAGTGGGCGAGGCTTCGTACCGTCTCGAAGTGGCGTCGGGCGTCACGTGAATCCGAGGCGATCTTCAATCCGTAGCGGTTCTGCAGCGCAAGCGCGAGCTCGAGGGCATCGACCGAATCCAGGCCGAGCCCCTGGCCGAAGAGCGGCTGGTCGACGGCAATGTCGTCCACCTTGAGGTGTTCGAGAGCGAGCGTCTCGATGATGAGTCCGGCGATGTTCCGTTCGAGGTCATTCATGCCTTGAGTTCCCTGGCGTAGAGTTGGTGGAGGTGGGCATTGAGCCGACGCGAGGCTATCGGCGCGGGAGCGGCTTCACTGAAGGCCGCGACGGGAATATCGTCGCCGACCCGGATATGCACGTGCACGCGGCGCTTCGGCACGCTGTACCACGGTTCGGCCTTGGTCAACGTGGTCGGCACGACCGTGATGAAAACCGGGGTGACCGTACGTGCGCCGCGCACGGCAATGGCGGCAGCGCCCCGATGGAAGACGGGATCCTGGCCGGGCGTCGTGCGCGTACCTTCCGGAAAGATGATCAGGGTCTGGCCGTCGCGGAGGACATCGGCCGCCCGGTCGAGCATCTCGGCGCTGCCGTCGTTACTGATGTAGCCGGCGGCCATCACCGGCCCACGCATGCAGGGGTTCTTCCACAGGCTGTGCTTGACCACGCAGTTGGCCTCGGGAACGTGGCCGATCAGGTAGACCACGTCGATTAACGAGGGGTGGTTGGCGACGATCATCTGGCCGGGTTGGCCAAGGCGCTCCACGCCGTCGAAGCGAAACGCGACAGTGCCGGTGCGGTACATGAACTGCGAGTGCAGCCAGAACGCGCGCCCGACCGTTCGCCGGGCACGGCGACGGCGCACCGCTTCGGGTCCAGGCCACGCCAGCACCACAGGGAGTACGACCACGCGCAGCACGATGCCGCCGATGCCGAACAAGGCGAAGCTCAGGGCGGTGCAGACGAAGCGCCAGGCCCAGAAGTCGCCTCGGCGGATCACGGTACCGGTTGCCAGGTCCATCGACGCATCTTCCACGGGTGGTCCAGGATCGCGCCATCGTGCAGTGCGCGGACGAAATGCAGGGCGTGCGGGCCAGGGGCCGACGGTGCGGCCTCTGTATTACCACGAAGCGACAGCCTCCAGCGCGGACCGGCCGCCGTGCCATCGGCCCGTGAGACGCGCAGCGCGACGGCATAGGAAAAGGGGACGTCGTCGATCCAACCGTCATAGGCCACGGCGGGACGCTCTTCGGCGAGCACGACGATGACCGCGGCGGCACCCTCGCCAAGCAGGGCGGCGGCTTCGACGATGGCATGCTCGAACGTGTCGGCTTCCCCCGCGATCGCCACGGATTCGCCGCGCTGCTCGCGCAGGATGGACCACTGCCCGGCAATCGCGTTATGGACCGAAAGACCGAACTGCGTGGGCGACAGGGGTGCCTCGCGGCCAATGTCATCCAGCATGGCGAAGGTGCGGGTGGTCTCGCCGTGTCGCGAAGCATAAACGAAGGGCAGTTGCTCGTCGTCGCCACACATCGGCCACGCGGTGTGCATGACGATGCGCGCCAGGCGGCTGAGGCGCCGGCGCTGCATCGGCGGCACGAAGTCGCAGGAGGGCTGCTCACCGCTATCGACGAGAGGGCGAGGTGCCGCCGACCATGCGGCCCACGCGGCCGGTTCCTCGATGCCGGGCGCCCACGCGCGCCAGCGTTCGATAGCCAGCTCGATCACGTGACTGCCCCGGCATGGCGGCGAAAGACCAGGGCGGCGCAGCTGCCACCGAAGCCAAACGTATTCGACATCACGCTATCCACCGGGATCGCGAGTTCCCCCTCGATCAATGGCGCATCCGCAAAGGCGGCATCACGTCTTGGCGGTGTCGCGCCGCCGAGCAGCACGCCTTTCTCCATCATGGCGATCGACGCGATGGCGTCGAGGGCGCCCGCCGCCGCCGGCGCGTGACCGGTCAGGCCCTTGATCGACGACATGGGTGGCACGGCATGCCTGCGTTCGCCGAATACCCGGCTCAGTGCGTGCCATTCGGCAAGGTCGCCGTGGATGGTCGCGCACGCGTGCGTGTTGATGTAATCGGGCAGGATGCCGGCCAGATCGATAGCCTGGTGCATGGCTTCGGCCATGCCACCCGCCTCGGGACTCACCATGCCGTGGGGATCCGACGCCGCGCCGTAACCCACGAGTTCGGCGAGGATGCGTGCACCGCGCGCGTTCGCATGGTCGAGCGACTCGAGCACCAGCACGCCGGCGCCACCGCCTAGCACGATGCCGTCGCGATCGGCATCGTAAGGGCAGGCTACGCGCTCACCCGCCACGCTTGTCGTCGACAAGGCATTCATCACGTCGAAGCACATCGCCGCCTTGTCGTGCAGCTCCTCGGCGCCGCCGCAGACGACGATTTCCTGCCGCCCGAGCTGGATCAGTTCCATCGCCTGGCCGATAGCGTGCGTCGCACTCGTGCAGGCCGAGCTGATGGTGAAGGCGCGGCCGCCGAAGCCGAAGGCGTGGGTAAGCGTCGCCGCCACCGCACTGCCCATGCTCCGCGGCACGATGAACGGCGACAGTCGCGAGATACCGCGCGCGTGGAACATGTCCAGGCCCGCTTCGTATTCAGAGAGAGCGGCTGAAGCGCCCATGAGGATGCCGACATCGCGCTCGCCGATACGCGCCTCATCGAGTCCGGCTTCCTGCAGCGCTTCGCGGGTAGCGTGCCACGCGTATTCCGCCGCCTGCGGCAGGTAGCGACGCAGCTTGCGGTGCGGCGGTTCGAGCGTGTCGGTATCGGCGGGCGCCGCAACACGGCAGCGCATGCCCAGCGCGGCGAAATCCGGCATATCGCGAAAGCCTGCGCGGCCCGCGCGCAAGCCGTCGAACAGGGCATGGCGGTCCGGCCCGAGGCAGGACACAGCGCCCATGCCGGTGACCACGACGCGCCTCATCAGCCGACTGCCTTGAAGATCAGCGACGTATTGATGCCGCCGAAGGCAAAGTTGTTGTTCATGACGTAGCGGGTGCGGATATCGCGGCCCTCGCCGGTGAGATAGTCCAGCGCGGCGCATTCCGGATCCGGCGTCTCGAGGTTTATCGTCGGCGCGAACCAGCCACCGCGCATCATTTCGATCGCCCACCAGGCTTCGAGCGCACCACAGGCACCGAGCGTGTGGCCCACGTAGCTCTTCATCGAGCTGATGGGAACGCCAGTGCCCAGCACGTCCGCCGTGGCGTGGCTTTCCGCCACGTCACCGCGATCGGTCGCGGTGCCGTGCGCGCTGACGTAGCCGATGGCGTCGGGCGCCAGGTCGGCGTCGGCAAGGGCCATGCGCATGGCGGCGGCCATGGTCCCGCGCGTGGGTTGGGTGATGTGCTGGCCGTCCGAGTTGGTACCGAAGCCGACGATCTCCGCGTAGATGCGCGCGCCTCGGGCCACCGCGTGCTCGTACTCCTCGAGGATCAGCGTCGTCGCTCCTTCGCCGACGACGAGGCCGTCGCGCTTGGCGTCGAACGGGCGCGGCGTCACCTGGGGTGTGTCGTTGCGGGTGCTCGTCGCGAACAGGGTGTCGAACACGGCGGCGCCGGGGCCGGACAGCTCTTCGGCTCCGCCGCACACCATCAGCGTCTGCTTGCCCTGCTGGATCGCTTCGTAGCCGTAACCGATGGCCTGGCTGCCGGAGGTACACGCGCTGGATGTGGTGATGATGCGGCCCTTCAACCCGAAGAACACGCCGACGTTCACCGCCGTCGTGTGCGCCATCATCTGGATGTAGCTGGTCGCGGTCACGCCCTGCATGGAACCGGTTTCGAGCATGCGCCCGATGGTCTTCGCCGGCTCGATGCTGCCGCCCGACGAACCATAGGCGACGCCCATGCGCCCGTCGGTGATCTCGGTGTTGCCGAGCAGGCCGGCGTCGTCGAGGGCGCGCTCGCTCGCGGCAACGGCGAGCTGGGCCACGCGTCCCATCGAGCGCACGTGCTTGCGCGACCACGTCGACGGGATCCTGAAATCGTCGACGGGGCACCCGAGGCGTCCGTTCAGCGCATCGAAGTAATCCCACTCGTGCATGCGACGCACGGCATTGCGGAACTGGCGCAGGCGCGCCTCGATGGTGGTCCAGTCGTCGCCGAGTGGCGTGATGCCGCCCATGCCCGTGACAACGACGCGCTTCATCGCGCGACCTCCGGTAACGTGTTCTGCGTTGTTCATGCGGTTCGATTCTTCGGTGCGGGGACGCTCACCGGCGCGAGTAGCGCAGTGAAGCCGATCCCGAGGAGCAGGGTAAGGCCAAAATGTCGCAGGGCCGGCATCGTGCTGAGCGCGAGCAGGCCGAAGGAGAGCAGGGCGGTGACCGCCGAGAGCAGCACGCCGGCGTAAGCCGCGCCCGGGAGGTGGGCGACGTGTGGTTCGCCTTCGCGCAGGAAGACGGCGTAGTTGGCGCCGACGCCGAGCACCAGCATCAGTGCCATGACGTGGAACAGCGTAAGCGGTTCGCCGAGGTAGCCGAGTGCGGCCACGCTGAGCACGATGCCGGCGGCTGGCGGCAACAGGACGCGCCACGCGGAGCGCAGACCGTAGCGCCAGACGAAGGCGAGGCCGACCAGGGCCAGTGCGCCGCCGAGCCAGACATCCGCATAGCCACGATAACGGCCGAACAGCGCCGTGATGCTCGCCGGCTTGTCGACCAGCGACACGCCGGGCAAACCATCGGACGCGGTGCGGAGCAGGTCCGCATCGTCCTGGCCCTGGGGCACGACGATGCTGCCGACGCCGTGTTTGCCGCCACTCATCCACAGGTAACGGAACGGCGTATAGGCGGGCATGGCCAGCCAGTCGTCGATCGTGAAGGCACGGCCAGGATAAGCGGCTACGAAGCCGGCGCTGCCTTCGGCGCGGAATCCCGCCTGACCCAGCCATTCACTCATGCGTTCGCGTGGTGTAAAAAGCGGCTCGAGTGCCGCGATGTTCGCCGCCTGCCGATGTGCCGAAGGCAGCATGGCGCTGATGCCGGTCCAGCCGCCGAGCTTGCCGTCCGCCACCCAGGTCTGGAGCCGGTCGGTGAGCGCTTCCTCGCGCTGGAGCACTTCTTCCGCGTTGGCACCCTCGACCAGCCAGAACTGACTGCCGCCGCCAAAGCCGGCGACATCGCGGATCGTCGCCGTTTGGGCCTCAAGCGCCTTGGGCGGCGAGATGAGCAGGTGAATATCGTCATCGTGGCCCAGACGCAGCCAGCCTGGAACGGCGACGACACACAGCACCGCGACGCCGAGCAGCGCGCGACGCCCCGAGGCGATGCGCTGCCAGCCGAGTGCGAGCCGAACGAGGGCGGGCGAGAGCGGCGCACGGGCAGGCTTCTGGGCCAGCGCCGGCAGCAACCAGAACACGCTGGCGCAGGCGATGGCCATGCCGGCGATGGCGAAGACAGCCATCTGGCGGAGGAACGGGAACGGGACGACGGCCAGCAGTGAATAGCCAAGCAGGGACGTGGCCAGCGCGAGCAATAGCGCCGGGCGCACCTGTCGCACGCCGCGCTCGGCATGCCAGTCGGCGCCGGCATTCGCACGGGCGCAGAGGTACTGGATCGAATAATCCACCGCTTCGCCGAGCAGCGCCGCCCCGAACACCAGGGTCAGCAGGTGCAGCTGGCCGAACACCAGCACGGTAGTGGCGATGGCGCCGATCACGCCGAGCGCCGTGGAGACAAAGGCGATCAACAGCGGTCGGAGCGATCGGAAGACCAGCAGCAAGAGCAGCGCGATGCCGACGGTGGAAGCGATGCCGACGACATGCGTATCGTGCTCGGCGCCTGCGCGGGCAGACGCCGCATAGAAGATGGCGCCGGTACGCAGGAGCGCAGTACCCGGATGCCTGGCGACCATCGCGGTCTCCGCACGTTCCAGCGTCGCCAGCGCCTGGCGCTGAACGACGTCGTCGTACGACGAGCCCTTCAGCGTGGCGATGACCAGCACGTAGCTGCCATCGTCGCGATGGGCGGTGAGCATGTCGTCCTCGGGCACGAGGGCAGAGCGGTTCCACGGCTGGCGGTCGAGCCAGTGCTGCATCCAGCCGAACGGATCGTCGGTGAGCTTCGCGCCGACATTGGCGCCGAACGGCTGGTTGAGGCGGCGTTTCAGGGCGTCCACCGGGTCGAAGCCCGATGTCGTGAGCGCGGCCCGGTCTTCCGGCGTCAGCAAGTGGAAGCGGAACGGCAGGAAAGGCGTGACCAGTTGGTCGAGGTCGAACGGTGGCAGCTCCGCGATCACGGAGGCGAACACGGGATCCGCGGCCAACGCAGCGCCGAGCTCACGCGCCGCATCCTTGGCCGCGTCGTCGTCCTTGTGGTGGACGAGCAGCACCATGCGATCGCCGCTGGCCCTGGCCAGCCGCTCCACGGCGTCCTCGGCAAGGGGGTGGCGTTCCGTCGCGGGAAGCAACGTGAGTACATCGGTCTGCAAGGGCGACGTGCCCCGGCCGAACAGCAGCCACGCACAAAGCAGGCAGACGACCAGCGACGCGAATGCGAACAGGCCAGCGCGCTGCGTGGTCGAAAGCGACTTCATGGAATGCCGAGCACCTTGGATTCGACCGGCGTGAGCGAGCCGGCATCGCGCGTATTGGCGAAGGTGATGAGCGTGCGCTCGCCACTGGCGAGGTTTACTTCGATCGACTGCAGGAACGCGTCGCCCTTGAGTGTGATGCCGGCAAGCACTTTCGCCACGCGCGCCTGGCGTGGCACGAAGTGCAACGTCCAGTGCTCGGGTGTGCCATCCGCACTGATGGTGAACTGACGGGCGGCATCGTCGGACTTGCCCGCGAGCAGCGACTGCAGCATGCCGGAGACCTGGCTCACGCCACGATTGCCGTCACGGACGCGCTCGAGCTTGCCCTGCGCGTTCAACCGCGACGTATCGCCCGAGGTGAAGACCAGTGTGTCCTCGAACGGATCGCGGGTGTGCCAGACCATGCCGTGGCCGATGACGAAGAGCAGGTCGCCGTGGCTGAGTTGCGGTTCGGCGAGCGCCGGGTTCTCGCGGCTCTGGGTGAATTCGGCGCGGACCTGTGGGTGCTTTGCCAGATGGCCCAGCACGTCGTCGGTCAGGGCAGGCGATTGTGCGTGCGCGGCGAACGCGCAAAGCAGGGCGAAAAAAGTGATAAGTCGACGCATCAGTGGGTCTCGCTCTTGAGCTTGCGAAGAAGGAGGCGCGGCGCACGGGGCAGCATGCCCAGAAGCAGGCGCGTATGCATCGCGGTAATCCGCGCGTTGTCGCGCCACATGCGGAAGTGCGAGAGGCCGTTTTCCGGGTAGATCACGCGTGTCGGCAGGTTACGCACGGGTACGCCCCGCCAGAAAAGGCGCACGGCGATTTCGGTGTCGAAGTCCATGCGGGTCGGCAGCGGCTTTCGCGCGATCTCGGCGCGCGTGGCATCCAGGGGGTAGAGCCGGTAGCCGCACATCGAATCCTGAATGTCGAACGACAACGTCTCGACCCATACGCAGGCATGCGTCAGGTATCGGCCGTAGAGGCGGGCACGGGGTACGGAGTCGTCATAGATGGGACGGCCGCAGACCATGGCGTCCGGCGCGGCTTTCGCTTCGGCGAGAAAGCGCGGCACGTCGGCGGTGTCGTGCTGCCCGTCGRCATCGATCTGCAGGACGTGGCTGTAACCCGCCTCGTGGGCGGCAAGGAAGCCGGCGCTAAGGGCCGCACCCTTGCCACCGTTGGCGGCCAGGCGGATCAGCCGCAGGTCGTCGCGGCCGGCCACCAGGGCGTCGAGGATGTCGCGCGTCGCCGTGTCGGAGCCGTCGTCGACGATCAGAACGGGCAAGCCATGCCCGGCAAGCGCGTTGGCGGTCGCCGCAATGGTCTTGCCATGGTTGTAGATCGGGACAACCGCGCAAGGCGCGAAGGATCGCGCCGCGGGGTCGCGCGGTCCGGGCCTGCCCGCCATCGGTGCCTCAGCGGGCGACGAGGGTCTGCACGGTGGCGACCACGTCGCCCACGGTGCGAACGCTCTTGAAGTCCTCAGGCTTGATCCGGGTGCCGGTCATGTCCTGCACCTGGATCGCCAGATCGATGGCGTCGATGCTGTCCAGTTCGAGGTCGGTAAACAGATTGGCCTCGGGAGTGACCTTTGCGGGGTCGATCTCGAAGGTCTCGTGCAGCACGGACCGCAAACGCGCGAGCACGTCGTCGAAGGTGAAGGTTTCGGCTGGGATCGCGCTCATAAGCTCGGTAAGTCCATTTCATCCTCGAATCGTGGGTGTCACCCTTACAGGCACAAGAGTGACTAC
>NZ_JBFUIT010000023.1:0-27382 GCF_056401735.1 Luteibacter sp. P4_D7_3 | reverse complement strand
GGACAAGAGTGTACGAGCGCCACACGCTCGTCGGACCGCTGTTGGCATTGACCAGATGGGGATTTGCCAGGAAAAGGATCAGCGCCGCGGTGCTGACGAGCCAGTACAGCGGGAAGATCCTGCTGAAACGTGCGATCCAGAAGTCGGTCATGCCACCGGTGTCGCGMAGCGACGACCTGGTGTAGATCATCGCCATGACAAAGCCCGAAACGACGAAGAAGATGTCGACGCCACTTGCGCCGATCCGAAACCCATCGAAGACGGCATTGCCGACAACGGATGACTTGAAGGCGATGTGGGACATGACGACAAGGGCCACGGCCAACGCACGTAGATACTGAAGGGTGTAGATCACGATCCGGTCGTCCATGACACAAAGGTCGGGAGTATAAGCGTGAGGCCGCGCGCAAGTGAACGGGTAGCGTTGAGATACTTTGGTCACGGGCAGTCGTGGACCCGCGAGTCCGTTAGATTCGCGGCACGTCGCTTCGTGGGCGTGCCGCACCCGGGCAAGCGGAACTTCACCAAGGAGTACTCATGTCTGTTTCTACCGAAAACGGCACGGTTCGCCGCGCTCGCTACTACGTCGATCCCGATGCCTCAGAGCACGACCTTCTCTCAACAATGCGGCAGCGCTGCCGCACTACGCGCGTGGGCTCACGGAGCTGCTTGCGGAGTACGTGCATGACTCGGACACCGTCGATTGCCGACGCATGGCGTTGTCACTCGATGCGGTCGCCGCGCTTACGCAGATGGGCGCGCATTGTGCGGCGGAGGCGCATGCGCGGCTTACGTGGGAGAGACGTTCCGCTGCGGATGAGGTGTTGGGGCCGCATTGATGGGTCGAGCGTAGGCAGGTGCGGCCCCATTCGCACGCGCGACAGGCTGAGGGTTCGCCGCTGAAGCGGCTCCTACAGGGGCGAGGTGCAGCAGCTGAACGGTACAGAGTGACGCAGCGGCGTTGAGCTTTTGTCTCACGCAACCTCGAGGTTTGGTGTCGCGGTCGGGTTGGTCCTTGGGGACGCCTAAGCTGAGGGCCGCTCAGTCCACAGGGAAAGCGAAAGAGGAGCTACGGCCCGTCACGAAGTGCCGCGCCGCGGCCCCAAGGGCCAACCCGACCGCGACTCTCACGTAGCACGAGCGTGAGGCGGCGTAAGCCGCTGGGGGCATGAGCCGCGTAGCGGCTTTCCTTTTCGCTAGAGCATCGCCGCTGAAGCGGCTCCCACAGGAAGCACACGCAAGCAGGGTTACGCGCAGTTGTCCTGGAGAGAGACAACCTCGAGCAATCGCGCCTCCACTTCGTCCCGCGAATGTGCACGGAACAACCGCGGTGCCGCACGACGCAGCGCGCGGCAGTCCAGCGTGGTGAGGCGGTCACGCACCTGGAGCAACTGCCCCGGGTGCATGCTGAATTCTTCCAGGCCCATGGCCAGGAGCAGTGCCGTGAACTGTGTATCGCCGGCAATTTCCCCGCACAGGCTGACCGGCTTCTTCGCCCGCCGCGCACTAGCGATTACGTGCGCAATTAGCCGCAGAAACGCCGGTTGCAGCGGATCGTAGATGCCTTCCAGCGCATCGTTGTTACGGTCGGCCGCGAGCACATACTGGGCAAGGTCATTGGTGCCGATGGCGAGGAAGTCGGCCTTCTCGAGAATCGACGTCACGCCGATCGCAGCCGCCGGTACCTCAATCATCGCGCCTACATCCAGGCGCTCAGGCAACTCCTGCCCCTCACGTGCGAGATCTTCGCGCGCCTTCTTGATGAGGCGCCGCACATCCGTCATCTCGCCCAGATGGGTAATCATCGGGACGAGAATGCGCACCGGGCCATAGCAGGCCGCACGCAGGATCGCGCGCAGCTGCACGCTGAAAATGTCGGGGTAACGCAGCGACAGACGAACGCCGCGCACGCCGAGGGCGGGGTTGTCTTCCCCGCGAATGGCGAGGCCAGCCGCGTCGGCCTTATCGGCGCCAAGGTCGAGCGTGCGAATGGTGACCGGCAAGCCGCCCATGCCGAGGACGACGTCGCGGTAGGCGATGAACTGCTCCTCTTCCGAGGGCAGGCCGCGCTGGCGCAGGAACAGGAACTCAGAGCGGTACAGGCCGACGCCGTCCGCGCCACGGGCGCGGGCCAGCGTGATGTCGCCGATCAGCTCGGCATTGGCGTAGAGGCGCACGTGGGCGCCATCTTTTGTCAGTGTCGGAGCCGAGGCGAGTGCAGCCAGGCGGCGGCCTTCTGCCGCGGCCTGACGCTGCCACTGGCGATAGCGGGCGAGGTCCTGCGCGGTCGGATGCACGATGACTTCGCCGTGCTCGGCGTCGATCAGGACGAGGTCGTCGTCGTTGATCGTCGCCAGCGCGTCCTTGGTGCCGACCAGCATCGGCAGGTTGAAGCTGCGCGCGAGAATGGCGCTATGCGAGTAGATGCTGCCTGCGCTGGCGATGACGCCGAGCATGCCCTGGCCGGCCATGCTGGCCATGTCGGCGGGGGCGACGGTGTCGCTCACGACGATCTCGCCCACGCGGGCGGCGAGCTTGCGCTCTTCGCGGCTGGATTGCTGGAGGAGGGCGGACATGACACGGCCGATGACCTGGTCGATGTCTTCGCCGCGACTCTTGAGGTAAGGGTCGTTCATGGCGTCGAATACCGCGGCAAGGCGGTCGCGCTGCATCTTCAGCGCCGCGCTGGCGGTGTAATGGCCAACGGCGACGAGTTCGTCCAGGCCGCGCAGCAGCTCYTCGTCGTCAAGGAGCAGGCTATGCGCGTCGATGAAATCGCCTACTTCGCGCGCCAGCGCGCCATGCAGCTTGCCGCGTAGCTCACGCAGTTCCGTGCGGGCGCTGTCGATGGCCTTGTGCAGCCGCTCGATCTCGGGCGCGATCTCCGCGTCCTCGAGCATGCGGGTGTCGACCGCATAGATACTCGGCTGGACCAGACGCGCGCGACCCAGGGCCATGCCCCGGGCGGCTTGCGTGCCGGTCAGCACGACTCTCATCGGTCAGGCACCCTCGTCGAATTTGCGGTCGAACAGATCGACCACCGCCGCCAGCGCGGCCTCTTCGTCTTCGCCATCGGCGCGCACGCCCAGGGCAGTGCCCATGCCGGCGGCCAGCATCATGACGCCCATGATGCTCTGGGCATTCACTTCGCGACCCTTGCTGATGATCCAGACGGTCGATTTGAAGCTGGAAACCAGCTGGACGAGTTTGGYGGAGGCGCGTGCGTGCAGGCCCAGCCGGTTGGATACCACGATGTCCCGTTCAAGCATGGTCGATGAAGATCCCTCCGCGACCGCCACTGGCCGCGATCTCGGTCAGTTCGGTCAGCGATTTATCCGAGTAGTTGAGTACGCGCAGCAGCATCGGCAGGTTCAGTCCCGACACGCAACGCAGGTGCACGCCCAGTTCGCTCAAGGAGAGCCCGATGTTGCAGGGCGTGGCGCCATAAAGGTCGGCGAGGACGAGTACGCCGTCGCCATGGTCGAGATCGCGCGCATGCTTGGCCGTGAGCGTGCGCATGACGTCAGGATCCGCGCTGGGTGGCACTTCCACGGCGTCCACGTCCATCGGCAGCTTGGGCATGACGTGGCGCGCGGCCGAGATCAGTGCCTTGCCGACCGCTTCGTGGGTCATGAGGAGAACGCCGACGCTCATCGCCCGGTGTCTCGGTGGTGCATGGGCTGGGTCATGGCGTTATTCGAGCTCACGATGAAAGGTCAGTACGTTGCCGCGTTCCGAGCGGAAATGCTGGGCCAGCTTCTCGACGAGGTAGACCGAGCGATGGCGCCCGCCCGTACAGCCGATCGAAACGGTGACGTAGCTGCGATCTTCGCCCTCGAAGCGTGGTAACCACGTTTCGAGCCAGCGAGTCACGTCGGCATAGTATTCGCCTACCAGGGGGTTCGCGTCGAGGAATTCCCTGACGGGCTGGTCCTTGCCCGAGAACGGGCGCAGGCGGGGATCCCAGTGCGGGTTGGGCAGGCAGCGGGCGTCGAAGACGAAATCGGCGTCCGAGGGCAGGCCTCGGCGGTAGGCGAACGACTCGAACAGCAGGGTGGTGCCGTCCGAGGCCGCCGCGTAGCCGGTGGCGAACAGGCGCCGCAGCTGGTGCACGTTGAGGTCGCTGGAGTCGATGACCTTCTCGGCGATCGCGATCAGCGGGCGCAGCAGCTTGCGTTCCTGGGCGATCGAGTCGGCCAGCGAGAGCTTTTCGGCGGCCAGCGGATGACGCCGGCGGGTCTCCGAGTAGCGCTTGATCAGCACGTCGTCGCGGCTGTCGAGGAAGATCAGGTGCACGTGCACGCCGGCCATGGACAGCTCGGACAGCACGTGAGGCATGCGCGAGAGGTCGACGCGACGGTTGCGCACGTCCACGCCCACGGCGATACGGCGGCGCGGGCCGTGCTCGCCCTGGCTCACCGCCGCTACCAGCTGCGGGATGAGCTCGGCGGGCATGTTGTCCACGCAATAGAACTCGAGGTCTTCGAGTGCGCGCAGCGCGACCGTTTTGCCACCGCCGGACATGCCGGTCAGGACGATCAGGTGAATCGCGTCGGGGTCGACGATCGGGCTCATGACTTCGTCGATCACGGGGGTCACCACGGTGGCAGCCGGCGCATCTGGTGCGCCTGGCGGTCGATGAAGGTCTGCGCCGGGTCGATGCCCTTGCTCTTGAGCACGTGGCTGCGCACAGCGGCCTCGACCAGTACCGCGAGGTTGCGGCCCGGCGCGACGGGAATGGTGATCTTGGGTACGTCGACGTCGAGCACGTTGCGCCGACTGACATCGCCGGTGAGGCGGGTCATGGCGTCCGTTTCCTCGCCCACGAGCATGGGCTTGAGGTGAATGACCAGACGCAGGTACTTCGAGGGCTTGACGGCGGTGTGGCCGAACATCTCGCGGATGTTCAGCACGCCCAGGCCGCGTACTTCCAAAAGGTCCTGAAGCAGGTCGGGGCAGGCGCCGTCGATGACATCCGGGGCGATCAGGGTGAATTCGGTGGCATCGTCCGCCACAAGGCGGTGGCCGCGGCTGACCAGTTCCAGTGCCAGTTCGCTCTTGCCCGAGCCTGGCTCGCCGGTGATCAGCACGCCGATCGAGAACACCTCGAGGAACACGCCGTGCAGGGTGACCCGCGGCGCCAGCGTGCGCGCCAGGTGGTACTGCAGATAGGTAAGTAATTCGTGGCCGCGGCGGGTGCTCTGCCACAGCGGGGTATCGGTTTCCTCGGCTACTTCACGCAGGTCCGAGGGGATCGCCTGGTCCTTGGTGACGACGAGCGCGGCGGGCTGGTAGGCGGCGATCTTGTGGATCACTTCCCAGCGCTGGCGCGGCTCCAGGCCGTCGAGGAAATTGAGTTCCTCGGTGCCGATGATCTGCACCTTGTTGGGGTAGATCACGTTCAGGTAGCCGACCAGGGACGGGCGGCGGCTCTGCTTAGCGTTGGGTTCGAGCACGCGCGACTCGCCGCGCATGCCTGCGGCCCAACGCAGCGCCATGCGCTCGTGTACTCCGTCGAAGAGTTGTCTGGCGGTCAGCCGGTCCACGCTGGATCCCTTGAAATGGCGAAGCCGGCGCGAGGGCGCCGGCTGGGGCTATTGTGCCATCAAGCGTGGACGGGGGTTCWGGGAGCGGCGACGCGCGCGTCGCGGCCCTCGGCGTTGTGGTGATCCTTGAGCTTTTCCTTGTGCTTCTTCAGCTGGTCGGCAAGCTTGGCGATCATCGCGTCGATGGCTTTGTGGAGGGCGTCCGGTTTCTTTTCGTCTTCGAGGCTGGCTACGCCATCGGCGTGAAGACGGACGCCGGCACAATGGAGGGTGCCACCCGCCTTGTGCTCGTTCTTGTCGACGGAAAGGACCACGTCGAGGGCAGTGATGTTGTCGAAAAGGCGTTCGAAGCGGCTGATTTGCTGTTCCACGCGCTCGCGCAGGGCAGGGGTGGGATGGATGTGCTGGCCGCTGATCTGGATTTGCATGACGCCTCCTTCTTGCTGAGGGTGCCGCCTTGGGGGCGACGAGTGCGGAACGACGGAGTGCCGTTCCTCAAGCCTGAAACAGTGTGACCGTGGACCTCCGTGAGGGTTCCCCGCGCCTCAACTGGCGCGGACACGTTCGCTGGAACTGGGGATGCGCAGGGCTTCCCGGTACTTGGCCACCGTACGGCGGGCCACCTGAATTCCGCGTCGATGAAGTTCCTCGGCCAGGGCCTGGTCGGACAGCGGGCGCCGTGCGTCCTCGCCTGTGATGAGCTTGCGGAGCATGGCCTGGATCGCGGTGGCCGAGGCGCTGCCGCCGTCCTCCGTGGCCACGCCACTGGAGAAGAAGTGCTTCAGTTCGAAGGTACCGCGCGGCGTGTGCATGTACTTGCGCGTAGTGACCCGTGAAATTGTCGATTCGTGCATGCCGACCTCCTCGGCCACCTCGCGCAGCACCAGCGGATGCATCGCTTCCGGGCCGTAGTCGAGGAAGGCACTCTGCCGGCGCACGATCACGTCGGCCACCTTGGTCAGGGTCTCGGCGCGCGACTGCAGGCTCTTCAGCAGCCAGCGGGCCTCCTGCAGCTGACCCTTCATCCAGGTGGCGTCGTCGCCACGGGCGCGGGCGATCAGGTTGCAGTAGTGCTGGTTGAGGCCCAGCCGGGGCTGGGCGTCGGGATTGAGGCTGACCTGCCAGCGGCCGTTCTCACGGCGCGCGTAGACATCCGGGGCGACGTACTCGACCGGCGTGGCGTCCAGCGCCGAGCCGGGGCGCGGATCGAGGCTGCGGATCAGGGCGGCGGCGGCCGCCACGTCTTCCTCGGCGGCCTTCAGCCGGCGGGCGATCTTGGCGGCGTCGTTACGTGCCAGCAGTTCGAGCTCGTCGCTGACCACACGGATGGCGAGGTCGCGATGCGGCGTTTCGAGGGAGAACTGCGACAGCTGGCAGAGCAGGCAGTCGCGCAGATCCAGGCTGGCGATGCCGGTGGGATCGAAACGCTGCACACGCTGGCGCACGCGTTCGATTTCCTCCGCGCTGGCATTCAACTCGGCGGGCAGGGCGGCTTCCACCGCTTCGACGCCGTCGCGAAGGTAGCCGTCTTCATCCAGCGCATGGATGATCGCCGTGGCGATGGCGTGGTCGCGCGGCGAAAACTGGGAGAGATTGAGCTGCCATTCCAGATGCTGCTGGAGGCTTTCCGGGGCGGCATTCTGAGGTTCGAAGCCCTCTTCGTCGCCACCACCAGACCGCGAAGGAGCGCCGGCATAGTCGCCAGCCTCGCCGTGGAAGCGGTCGTCGTCCCACTCGGGAGCGAGCTCCTCGGACGGCGTGACCGTCGATTCTTCCTCGGATTTGGACGCTTTGACAGGGACCTCGTCGCGCGCCGGAAAGTCCGGGCCGTCGTAGTCGCCTTCTTCGGGCAATTCGGGCTCGGCTTCCGCATCCTCGGCGAACTCGAGCAGCGGATTGCTTTCCGCGATCTGGCGGAGTTCGGCCTCAAGCTCCAGCTGCGACAACTGGAGCAGGCGGATAGCCTGCTGTAGTTGGGGCGTCAGCGTGAGCTGCTGATGCAGGCGAAACTGGAGTCCGGGTTTCATGCCTTCGATGCGTTAGGTGCCGAATCCATCGTAACCCTTTGCGACCTTCCCAAACCAGCGTTCCGGCGAGCTATGCCCACCGGCCGAAACTCAAGTGTGTCAGATACGGAATTCACGRCCCAGATACACCTCGCGCACTTTTTCGTCGGCAAGGATGTGCTGCGGCGTACCCCGGGCGAGGACTTCGCCGTCATTGAGGATGTACGCGCGGTCGCAGATGCCGAGCGTCTCACGTACGTTGTGATCGGTGATGAGCACGCCGATGCCGCGTTCCTTCAGGTGGCGGACGATGCGCTGGATCTCGCCGACCGAAATCGGATCGACGCCGGCAAAGGGCTCGTCCAGCAGCATGTAGCGCGGGCGGGCTGCCAGGGCGCGGGCGATCTCCACGCGGCGACGCTCGCCGCCGGAGAGACTGATGCCCTTCTGCTCGGCGATGTGGGCGATCTTCAGCTCGTCGAGCAGGCTTTCCAGCTCCTCTTCGCGCTGCCGGGCGGTCATGTTGTCGCGCAGTTCGAGCACGGCCAGGATGTTGTCCGAGACGCTCAGGCGGCGGAATACCGAGGCTTCCTGGGGCAGGTAGCCGATGCCGAGCTTGGCCCGGGCATGCATGGGCAGGCCAGTGATGTCCTGGTTGTCGAGCTTGATCACGCCGGCGTCGGCCTGGATGAGGCCGACCACCATGTAGAAGCAGGTGGTCTTGCCGGCGCCGTTKGGGCCGAGCAGTCCGACCACCTCACCCTCGCGGATCGAGAAAGCGAAATCGCGGACTACCTGGCGCGCGCGAAAGCGCTTCTGGAGGCCTTGGGCTGAAAGCATCGGGTCAGGGCTTCTTCGGTGGGGTCGGTTTCGCGGCCGGCGGCGTCGCGGCCGGCGTTGCCGGAGCCGCGCCGGGCGGCGGATTCTTCGGCTGGAACGTCATGTGCACGGGCTCCGGGCCATTGCTTTCGCCCGTCATCGTGCTGTTGGTCGTGTTGTAGGTGATCTTGTCGCCGTCGCTCTGGTTGAGCTTGCTCTTGTCGGTCGTGTCGGTCTGCTTGTCCACATGCGCTTTGCCGGTCAGCACGGCGATGCCGTTGCCGCTGTTATTGGAACCGTCGTCCGGCTTGTAGTCGATGTTGCTGGCATGGCCGCGCATCAGCAGGTCCTGCTCGTCCAGCTGCTGGACGGTGGCCGGGCTGCCGTCGACGATGACACGGGTGATCTGGTTGTCTGCGTCGAGGAAGCCGGTGGCCTTGCTGCCGGTGATCTTCAGCGTGCCCTGCGTGAGCACCACATTGCCGGTCCAGATCACCTTGCCCGGCTGCGTGCTGTTCGCCTGCTGCTGGGTGCCGTCGAACGACGTCGACGTGACGTTGGTCGGCTGGTCGCGATCGGACTTCTTGGCGACAGCGGGCAGGCTCGTGACGAGCGCCACGCCGAGCACCGCGAAGAGGGCCTTAGCGCTTGCGCGGCGGATAGACGGTGTGGACTGCATCGAGAAGCTCCAAATGCTTGGTATCGAGATTGGCGCGCATGCCAACGCCATCCATTGTAGAGGCTCCCTGAACGATCCGGGCTGCCTCGGCCGTCTCCAGGCGATTCTCCTTGGGCCAGGCCGTGACTTCGGAGGTGTCGATGCTCGCCGGAGGGGTCTGCCCGAAGGCGACGCGGTCCATGTGGACCTTGCCTTGCAGCTTCAGCAGGCTGCCGTCCTTGTTCACCCAGCCGTATTGCGAATGCCCTTTCCACGGCGGCGCCGTCAGGTCCTTGGTTGGTGGCAGGACGAAATCGGGCGCATTGATGTATAGCGACTCGTCGTCCTCGCGGCGCTCCAGGTGAGGCGCGATCAACTTGAAGGCCGGCTGGCCGAAGTCGTTGTAGGAGTCGAGATTGAAGTTGGTCAACGTGTAGCCCGAACGCGGCGGGCCGACGAAGTCGTCGACCTTCTTGTCGGGCGCGACCCAGTAATAGAGCAGCACGCTCGCGCCGAGTGCCACGGCGAGCACGCCGGCGACGCCCGCGGCGCTGCGGTCCTTGAACAGGAGCATCAGGCTCACAGCCAGCGATCCCGCTCGGCTTCGGCCTTGCCCTGGGCGGCGAGGATCAGGTCGGCCACTTCACGGGCGGCGCCATAACCACCGGACAGGCGGGTGCGGACGTGGGCATGCTCGGCCACCCAGGGGTGCGCGTTGGCCACGGCCACGGCCAGCCCGCAGATGCGCATGGCGGCCAGGTCGGGCAGGTCGTCACCGACGAAGGCGGATTGCTCGGGTGCAAGCCGTAGCGCGTCCAGCAGTTCGGTCAGGCAGGCGCGCTTGTCCTTCTGGCCCTGGTAAACGTGCTGGATGCCGAGTTCTTCCGCGCGCAGCGACACCGGGTGACTGATCCGGGCGGTGATGATGGCGACCTTGATGCCGTTTTCCTGCAGGCGCTTCAGGCCCAGGCCGTCGTGCACATGGAAAACCTTGGTTTCGCGACCGTCTTCGGCGTACCACAGGCGACCGTCGGTGAGCGTCCCGTCCACGTCGAAAACGACCACGCGTACTCGGGCGGCGCGCTCGGCGATGTCGGCGGGAATCTCGGTGTAATGCGTGTAGGGCATGGGCTTCTGGTTAATTGGCGTCAGACGACGCGGGCGCGGAGCAGGTCGTGGATGTTCAGTGCGCCGACCACACGCCCGTCGGCATCGGTGACCAGCAGCGCGTTGATCTGGTGCTTTTCCATCAGCTGCGCGGCTTCCACGGCGAGCTTGTCCGAACCGATGGTTTTCGGCCCGCTTGTCATCAACTGGGCGACCGTGGCGTTACGGAGGTCGATGCCATCGTCGTCGAGGCAGCGGCGAAGGTCGCCGTCGGTGAAGACACCATGGAGGACACCGTCGTCGTCGACCACGGCGGTCATGCCCAGGTGCTTTCGGCTCATCTCGACGAGCGCTTCGCTGAGAGTGGCACCCAGATGCACACGGGGGACATCGTCACCCGAGTGCATGACATCCGCGATGTGCAGGAGCAGGCGACGGCCGAGACTGCCGGCGGGATGCGAGCGGGCGAAATCGTCCGGCGTGAATCCGCGGGCTTCGAGCAGGGCCACCGCGAGCGCGTCGCCCATGACCAGCGCCGCCGTGGTGCTGGCGGTGGGGGCAAGGCCGTGCGGGCAGGCCTCGGAACTCACGCTGCCATCGATGTTGATGTCGGCCTGTCTGGCCAGCGACGACTTCGGGTTGCCCGTGATCGCGATCAGCCGAATGCCCTGGCGCTTGATCGCCGGAAGAATGAAGAGGAGTTCGTCAGTCTCGCCGGAGTAGGAGATTCCCAGAAGGATGTCGTCCGGCTGGATCATGCCGAGGTCGCCGTGGCTGGCCTCGCCGGGGTGGACGAAGAATGACGGCGTTCCCGTGGAAGCCAGTGTGGCGGCAATCTTGCGGGCGATGTGCCCGCTTTTGCCCATGCCGGAGACGACCACGCGGCCCTTGCAGGCCAGGATCATCTGACAGGCGGCCACGAATGACGCATCGACCTTGTCTTCCAGGGCGCGGATGGCCGCCGCCTCGGTGACGATCACGGTGCGCGCGCTGCGGACGACGATGTCGGCGTTCACTAGCGGGTGATCGAGAGGCGGTGCGGTGCGGGCATTCATGCGGCCTCGGGGGTCCGGGTGGGGGCGTTTGACCCGGGATGTCCATTTCTGCGACACCGGATTTCCATTACCATTACATATTCTCATTTTATCGTCGCCGCCATCGAACGATGGTTCAGGGTCCGTTTCGGAACCCTGCGGTTCGACGACCCCCTTCCAACGGAGAATCCATGGACGCTGCCCGCATCCAGGCATTGATCGAAGCCGGCCTGCCCGGCGCCCTGGTGAACGTTCGCGGCGACGACGGCGTGCACTTCGAGGCCGATGTCATCTCGGAACAGTTCGCCGGCAAGTTGCCGCTGGCCCGTCACCGCCTTGTTTACGCCACGCTAGGCGACCTCATGGGCGGTGCCATCCACGCCCTGGGCCTGAAGACCCTTACTCCCGAAGAGGCCGCCGGCCGCCGCTGACGCGCGCCGCGACGCCCTTCGTACGACCTCCCTTTCCAGGTATTCGAATTCCATGGCCAAGATCCTGATCACCGGCGGCAACCCGCTCGTGGGTGATGTGAGCATTTCCGGTGCGAAGAACGCCGTACTGCCCATTCTCGCTTCCTGCCTGCTCGCCGACGAACCGGTAAGCATCGGCAACGTGCCGCATCTCCACGACGTCACGACCTTTATCGAGCTGCTCGGCCGCATGGGCGTGCGCGTGGTGCTGGACGATCGCATGAAGATGCATATCGACCCGCGCCCGGAAAACTCCTGCGTCGCACCGTACGACCTCGTGCGCACCATGCGTGCGTCGATCCTCGTGCTGGGCCCGCTGGTGGCGCGCTACGGTAAGGCCGAAGTCTCGTTGCCCGGAGGCTGCGCGATCGGCTCGCGGCCGGTGGACCAGCACATTCGCGGACTCCAGGCGCTCGGTGCCGAAATCACGGTGGAGAACGGCTTCATCAAGGCGAAGGCCGGCCGCCTGAAGGGCGCCCGCATCGTCATGGACATGGTCACCGTCACGGGCACTGAGAACATTCTCATGGCCGCTACCCTGGCCTCGGGCACCACCATCATCGAAAACGCTGCGCAGGAGCCGGAGGTGGTCGATCTCGCCCACTGCCTGCTGGCGATGGGCGCGAAGATCGACGGCATCGGTACCTCCACGCTCATCGTCGAAGGCGTGGAACGCCTGCACGGTGCGCACTACGAAGTGCTGCCCGATCGCATCGAGACGGGCACCTTCCTGGTCGGCGCCGCGATGACCGGCGGCAAGGTGCGTGCACGTGGTGCGCGCGCCGATACCATGGATGCCGTGCTGCAGAAGCTGGAAGAATCCGGCGCGCACATCAGCACGGGCAAGGACTGGATCGAGCTCGACATGGGTGGGCGCCGTCCGAAGGCCGTCAACCTCATCACCGCGCCCTACCCGGCGTTCCCGACCGACATGCAGGCACAGTTCACCGCGCTCAACTGCATCGCGGAAGGCGTGGGCGTGATCACCGAGACGGTATTCGAGAACCGCTTCATGCACGCCCTGGAGCTGCAGCGCCTGGGCGCGGATATCCGCCTCGAGGGCAACACGGCGATCATCACCGGCGTGCCGAAGATGAGCGGCGCCCCGATCATGGCCACTGACCTGCGTGCGTCCGCCTGCCTGGTCCTCGCCGGCCTGGTTGCCGAGGGCGACACGACCGTGGATCGCGTGTATCACATCGATCGCGGCTACGAGAACATCGAAGAGAAGCTGGGCGTACTCGGCGCGACGATCCGTCGCCTGCCGGGTTAAAGGAAAGGCCGGCGCCGGCCGCCGGTTGCGTGAGGGGTGAGGCGCAGAGCCTTCGGTGCCCACCCTCGCTGCTCAGACAGTCCTCCGCGTTTCGTACCGGAAAGGCCGCTAACGCGGCCCATGTACTTATTTGGCCTACGGCCGCTCCACTTGTGCGGAACTCGCCTCGAGGGTGGGCACCGAAGGCTCTTCCCATCCCTGAGGTTCGTGTGGGTCGAGCCGACGAAGCAGCGCCGCTTCGGTTGCTGGCTCGTCGGCATCGCCAAACGGTCGACCCCAGCGCGCCGAGATCGTCCGCGCTAGGTAGCGCAGCGGCGAGGAAAACGCTCGCCGCGCCGGGAATGACGTATCTGCACGACCGCCGTAACGGCCGGCTTCGGCGGCAACACCCGCCCCAAACGGCTCTCCGTCCAGCTGACCGTATCGTCGTGAGAGACCTTGGTGTCCGCCCTCGAGGCGAGTTCCGCACAAGTGGAGCGGCCGTAGGCCAAATAGATACGTGGGCCGCGTGAGCGGCCTTTCCTTGTCGAACGCGGAGGACGTGTCTGAGCAGCGAGGGTGGGCACCAAGGTCTCCCCGCGAGACGCCCAAGTGTAGAGAGCGATGGCAAAGCCGAGCCCGCGAAGCCGAGCGCCCGAGCCCTGGTAATGAGTGGAGAGTCTTTTTATTTGCCCTGGAAGCTCACCAGCTCCAGTGTCAGGTCGCCGCCGTCTTTCTGCGCCAGCTTTACCGGGACCGGATACTTCGTCGGGACATACCAGGCGCTGAAGCTCGCGGCCTGATCGGCACGGTCCACACGTACGGCATCGAACGAGCCGGCGGGGACGGTGACCTTCTCCTTGCCCGACACCTTGAACGACTGGTTCTCCACGGCCTGTTTCACGGCCACGGGGAAGCTGACCTGCTGCTGGCCTGATGCCAGTGCGACGCCGAGCGCGAGCGGCAGCGTGTTGCGCTCGACCATGTTTGGCACGGCGGCGTACGAATAGCTCTTCTTGGTGTCCTGTACCTGGACCGTGTTGCCCTGGATGGTCAGGTCGCGTGTCTTGCTCTTGAACGAGGAGTCCAGCGCGTAGTGATAGCTGATCGCCGCAGGCACCTTGCCGGACCAGGCGAAACGCGAGGTCTCGGTCACGTTGGCGCCTGCGATGGCCGCGAGGCCGCCCGTACCCTTGGTCTGGTTGCTGTACTCGTACTGGCCATTCCCGGCGGACTTCAGGGTGATGGTCGCGTCGCCGAGCGGATCGCCGCCCTGGAGCACGTGATACGTCGCGGTGAAGGACTGCGGTACATCCGCGGCGAACGCGGCGACAGGCAGGGCGAGGGCCAGCGCAAGGCCGGCGCGGAGCAGGGGAGTCGTCTTCATGCCTCCGAGTTTAGCGGCGGCGCCTGAATGTGGGGCATGTGGGATCGCGGACGGGCCAGCTCGGTAGCAACTGATTCATCGGCGAATGGGTGCTTGCGATGACCGGGCCCGCTGCCGCGGGATCGCCGATGAATCGGCTCCTACAAGAGCTCGGTGATGTCCAGGGGAGTGGTCAGCGGGTCGCCGTCGAAGACGGCCCCGCCTTCCCACCGCAAACGACCGCTGGCGATCGCGCCGACGACGGCCGGCAGCAACCGGTGCTCTTCGACAAGCAGCCGCGTGGCCAGTGAGGCCTCGGTGTCATCCTGGCCGACGGGGATTCGCGCCTGTGCCACGACCGGGCCACCATCCAGTTCCGCCGTGACGAAGTGAACGCTGGCACCGTGCTCGGCGTCGCCGGCTTCGAGGCATCGGCGGTGCGTATGCAGGCCGCGATACTTCGGCAGCAACGACGGATGCACGTTGATGGCACGGCCTTCCCAGTCGGCGACAACGCCCGCGTCGATGATCCGCATGAAACCGGCCAGGACCAGGAGATCCGCACCGGCATCGGCAACACGACCGAACAACGCGCGATCGAAATCGGCACGCGTCGCGTAGTCACGGGGGTTCAGTGCGACGGTGGGAATGCCGGACTCTGCGGCCACCGCGAGTGCGCCAGCGGAGGCCTTGTCGCTACCCACCAGCACGAATTCAATCGGCAGCCGCGCAGCGATCAGCGCGGCGAGGTTGCTGCCGCGCCCGGAAGCGAGCGCGGCGACACGCAAGGGTCGATCCACGGAGCGGATCAGGCGATGTGGACGCGCTCGTCGCCGCTGGCGGCGACGACCGAGCCGATCGCCCAGGAGGCGAGACCGTGGGCGGCCAGCGCGGCCTTCGCGGCGTCGACCTGGTCCTGGGCGAGCAGCACGGTGAAGCCGATGCCGCAGTTGAACGTGCGCCACATTTCTTCGCGGGCCACGTTGCCTTCGCGTTGCAGCCACTGGAATACCGGCGGCAACTGCCACGAGGAGGCATCGATGGTCAGGCCGAGGCCGTCGGGCACCACGCGGATGATGTTTTCTTTCAGGCCGCCACCGGTGACGTGGGCCATGCCGTGCACGTCCACTTTCGTTAGCAGGTCGAGGATCGGCTTCACGTAGATGGTCGTGGGCGCCATCAGGGCGTCGCCCAGCTTCACGCCGCCGATGTCGAGATCGAGCGGGGAGCCGGCCCGCTCGAGGATCTTGCGGATCAGCGAGTAGCCATTGGAATGCGGGCCGGAGGCGGCTACGCCGAGGATGACGTCGCCGGCGACGATGGTCGAGCCATCGTTCATGGCGGACTTTTCCACCGCGCCAACGGTGAAGCCGGCGAGGTCGTACTCGCCCGGCGGGTACATGTCCGGCATTTCCGCGGTCTCGCCGCCGATGAGGGCGCAACCGGCCAGTTCGCAGCCGCGGGCGATGCCGCTGATGACCGCGGCGGCGGTATCGATGTCGAGCTTGCCCGTGGCGAAATAGTCGAGGAAGAACAGCGGCTCCGCGCCCTGCACGAGCACGTCGTTGACGCACATGCCCACCAGGTCGATACCGATGGTGTCGTGGCGTCCCAGGTTCTGTGCGAGCTTGAGCTTGGTGCCTACGCCATCGGTACCCGAGACGAGGACCGGCTCTTTATAACGCCCGGAGAGGTCGAACAGGCCGCCGAAACCACCGAGCCCGCCCATGACTTCAGGGCGGAAGGTCCGCTTGACCATGGGCTTGATGCGTTCGACAAGGGCGTTGCCGGCGTCGATGTCGACACCCGCGTCGCGGTAGGTAAGGGAGCCCTGGTCGGAGGACATAAGCGATTCCGGCGCGTATTGGAAACCGTGCATGATAACAGCAAGCAGCCCCATGGCTTTGCCCTGCACGCCGTCTGGATGGACGGCATGGCAAGGTTTGGGCAGACTCCCCGTCTTCACAAAGCGACGCCAAAACCATGCGCCCAGCCCGTCTCCTCGCCTTCCTAATGCTCTTCCTGCTGTCCTTCGTCGGCACGGCGGCGGCGCAGACCGCGATCTATACGGTCACGGTGCCGGTGGCCGATACCAGCGCCGCGGTGCGCGACCAGGCCTTTGCCAACGGCCTTACCCAGGTGCTCGCCCGGGCCTCGAATGGCGCGGATCCCCGGTCCAAACCGGGTTATGCCGACGCCATGAAGCAGCCCGGTGGGCTGGTCCAGCAGTATCAGTACGCGCGCACCGGTGGGGCCAATGGTGCGCCGTTGAGCCTCGATATCGTGTTCGACCCCGGCGCGATCCGCCGCGTGCTGGCCGTCGGCGATGCCGCCGCGGCGGCGCCGAAGCCGCCGGTGCTGGTGATTGCCCGCGACGCGAGCGGCAAGACCCTCGGTCAGCAGGATCTCCTGCCGCTGTCGCAGATGGCCGACACCCGCGGCTACCAGATCGTCCTGCCGAAGCCGGATTCCACTCTTGATGCGAGCGCCATCGCCGGCGGCGACGCCGCGGCGATCGCCACCGTGGCGCGCCAGTACAACACGGCCGTGATCCTTATCGGCAAGGTCGGCGGCGACCAGACCGACTGGACCCTGGTCTCGGCGGGACGCGCGTCCAGCTGGAAGGACAGCGGTGAGGCGCGGGCGGCGTTGCTCTCCAACGGCGCCAACGCCATGGCGGACAAGCTGGACCGCCAGTTCACGGCGGCCCAGGGCGGAAGCTCCAGTGGCAAGGTATGGGTGTCCGGCCTGCGTTCGGCCGCCGACTATGCCGGCCTGCTGTCGACCTTMCAGAGCGACCCCTCGGTGAAGTCAGTGGCTCCTGTCGGGGCCACCGCCGATGGCGTGCTATTCACGGTGAGTGCCACGGCGCCGCTGGCCCGCCTGATCGCCGGTTATGCCTCCGCAGGCCACGTTCTGGCCGCCGACGCCCATGACGGCGCCGACCTCGCCGTTCGCTGGATCCCCTGATCCGCGACAATGGCGTCACCGCCGCCACGGGACGATGGCGGCGTCTTCCCTACGTCGAAACTGGAATCGCATGACTCACGACACTTCGCGCCGCTGGCAAATGCTTGCGATCGGCGCCGTCATCATCTTCGTGATCTGGCTGCTTGCGCCGGTGCTCATGCCCTTCGCCGTCGCCGCGATGCTCGCCTACCTCGGCGACCCGCTGGCCGATCGCCTGCAGCGCCTGGGCATGGGGCGCTCGTGGGCGGTCAGCATCGTCTTCGCGGTCATCGCGCTGGTCGTCATTGGCGCACTGCTGCTTCTGGTTCCGCTGATCCAGCACCAGTTCGAGAACCTCGCCGAGAACCTGCCGCGTTACGTGGAATGGGCCAAGAGCACGGCCTTGCCGTGGATTCAGCAGCGCCTGCACCTTGACCCCGACGTCTTCGACGCTGATCGCCTGATCGCGACGATCAAGGAGCACATCGGCTCGGTGAGCAGCGTGCTGGCGACAGCGGTGACCAAGGTGACGCAGTCCGGCATGGGCATCGTCATGTGGTTGACCAACCTCGTGCTGATCCCGGTCGTCGCGTTCTATCTCCTGCGCGACTGGGACACGATGATCGCGCATATCCAGCGCCTGCTACCGCGCTCCATCGAGCCGACCGTGGTGCGTCTTTCGAGCGAGTCGGACCAGGTGCTCGGCGCCTTCGTTCGTGGTCAGCTGTTGGTGATGCTGGCGCTCGGCGTGTTCTATGGCCTCGGCCTCACGCTGTGCGGCATCTCGATCGGTCCCTTGATCGGCATGGTCGCCGGCCTGCTCAGCTTCGTGCCTTACCTGGGTTTCATGATCGGCTTCGTTGCCGCGATAATTGCCGTTCTCGTGCAATACGGCGACTGGACCCACGTCCTCCTGGTCGCAGGTGTGTTCACCGTGGGCCAGTTGCTCGAAGGTTATGTGCTGGTGCCTCGCCTGGTCGGTAGCAAGATCGGCCTGCATCCGGTGGCGGTGATCTTCGCCGTGCTCGCCGGCGGCCACCTGTTCGGTTTCCTCGGCGTGCTGTTGGCTCTGCCGGCGGCGTCGGTCGTCGTGGTACTGATGCGCTACGTGTTCGCGCGTTACCGCGAGAGCGATCTCTACACGGAGCCGGCCGCCGTGAGCGAGCCGGAACGCATCGATGTCGATGTGGACGTGGATGTGAAAGTGAAGCCGGTCCAACCCACCATTCCGGGCGACGGCGGTCCATGACGACCCAGCTCCCTCTCGCGCTGCGCTGGCCGCGCCGCCAGCGATTCGAACACTTCCATGCGGGCGAAAACGCCGTGGCGGTCGAGGCGGTGCATGCCGCCGCCGTCGATCCGGCGGCGCCCTGGGTCTTCGTCGCCGGTCCGGTGGGGAGCGGCCGCACGCATCTGCTGATCGCAGCCTGTCAGGCGGCCATCGACGCGGGACGCACGGCGCAGTACCTGCCGCTGGCTGGTCTGCGTGGCCCCCGGGCAGCGGCCATTCGCGGCATGGCCGGTAGCGATGTGCTCGCTATCGACGATGTCGATTCCATCGCCGGAGAGGCCGACGCCGAGCATGCGCTGTTCGATACCTTCAACCGGTATCGCGCCGATGGCTGCACGTTGCTGTTTGCTTCCGTCGGTGCGCCCGCTTCGATGGATATCGCCTTGCCGGATCTTCGGTCGCGGCTCGGCTCGCTCACGCAGGCGTTGCTGAAGCCGTTGGCCGATGGCGAGCGGCGACAGGTGCTCCGCGACCACGCGGCCGGCCGTGGCATTGAACTGGACGACAGCGTGCTCGACTGGCTGTTCGCGCACCATGCCCGCGACCTCGGCGCGTTGCTCGATCTGCTCGACACGCTCGATCGCGCGTCGCTCGCCGCGCAGCGACGGGTGACGGTGCCGTTCCTGCGCAATCTGCTCAGGAACGACTGAGGCGATCACCGATCTCGGTGCACTGGCACGGTGCCGATCAGTTCCTTCAGCGCAGGATTGTTTCCGCGCACGCCGTATACCCTCAGCACGCCCTCATCGGTGTCATGTTCGACGATGAGGTAGGTGCGTTGCGATGCCGAACCGCTGAGGAAGACGGGGACGCTGCCGATGTTGCGATAGCGACCCATGTCCTCATGGAGATGACCGGCGAAGATGGCGGCGACGTCGGCGTTCGTGACCAGCCTCGCGAAGTCGCCGCTGTACTCGGTCGGGTCGTGCATGTGGACGATGGCGAAGTCGTAGTCGCGATCCTTCCAGTCTCCGAAGGCCGGCTTCTCCAGCTTGCTCTCGATGAGGTTGCCTAGCCACGGCAGGGAGGAAACAATCTGGTGGCGCTGCACGCGGAGTCCTTCAGTCGACTCGAAGGTCACCGTGTACTCCGGGAAGTTGTTGAGCTGGATGTTCAGTACGCGATCCATTCCAGGAGCTTGCACCGCATAGGCGAGGCTGCCCTCGTGAAGGGCGCTGAATACACCCGGTTTCACCGAAAAATCGAAGGCGACCTTCGCGGCTTTATCCGTCACGTGCTGAACGAGGTCAGCGATGCTGTCGCGCGCGCAGCCGTCGTTGTAGCAGCCTTGCGTCTCGCCCTTATCGTTTACCCGGCGGATATTGTTCTGGTAATCGTGGTTGCCGAGTCCAAGGTGTACGTTGTCGCCGAGGATGGGCAGCAGCCTCGCCATGACGCTGCGTTGGTCGCCATGTCCGTAGGCCGTCAGATCGCCGTTGATGAACACCGGAATGTCCTCGCCGGGTCGTTGCGCCCGAAAAGCGGCGATGCTCCGGTACTGCTCGGTGATGAGGGCTTCGGAACGCTGGTCGCGCTCGTAGTCGCTTTCCTGCGCGCCCCTGTCCGTGCGATCCGTCCAGGGGTACTGCGGGTCGGACGTGACGATCATCGTCCGGACCTCGGCGGCGGCGTGCGCGGCGAAGGTGAGGGCGCCGATGGCGATCGCCACGGTGAGGGTGCAGCGGGTGAGGGGTTTTCCTGGCACGGCATGTCGTCCTTGTGTCGTTGCGGATGCGTGCGAACGTCCGGTTCGCAACGACGACAGGCTAGACCGATGGCAAGCCGGCGCCTGTAGGCGATCGCCAGGGCTGTTCAAGCTTGAGGACGACAGTGAGCCGTGGCGTTCGCCGAGCTTGTTTTTCTGGAGCCCAAACGCAAAGCGCGCGCCCTGTCGGGGCGCGCGCTTTGGTTGTCGGTCATTCGGCGTAGTCGCTCATCCAGGCGAGCCAATCGCCTACATTGCTTGTCGGATCAAACCCCGAGCAAGCGCGCCGTGGCGTTGGCCTTGATCACGTCCGTCATCGCTTTGGCGACGTTGATGTTGCCGGCGATGATGTTGCCACTCTCGGGCAGGCCTTCGCGGCCGGCGAAGTCGCCGTAGATGCCGCCGGCTTCGCGTACCAGCAGGGCACCCGCGGCGATGTCCCAGATGTTGAGTGCCGGCTCGAAGAAGCCGTCGACGCGGCCGGACGCCACGTAGGCCAGGTCCAGCGCTGCCGAGCCCATACGACGGATGTCTTCGGCCTCGGCGAGCAGGGCCGCCGTCATCGCCAGCTGCGGTTCGAGATGGTTGCGGGCGCGATACGGGTAACCGGTGGCGATGAGCGCACCGGCGAGGCCCTCACGCTTGCCCACGCGGATGCGGCGATCGTTGAGGTAGGCGCCGTCGCCCTTGCTGGCGGTGAAGAGCTCATCGCGCAGGGGGTCGAAGACCACGCCGTAGACCGGCTCGCCCTTTTCGACCAAGGCGATGGAGACGCAGAAGTGGGGGATGCCACGCAGGTAGTTGTGCGTGCCGTCGAGCGGATCGATGACCCAGGTCAACGGTCCCTTGCCGATCTGCCCCGATTCCTCGCCAAGGATGGCGTGGGTGGGGTAGGCGCGACGGAGTTCCTTCACGATCTCGGCTTCAGCGAGGCGATCGACTTCGGAAGCGAAGTCCATGCGCTGCTTTTCGACGACCGCGAGGCCCTCGAGGCGATTCATGTAGCGCAGGATGATGTTTCCTGCGGAGCGCGCGGCGCGCGCCGCAACGTTGACGGCGGGTCTGGGCATGGGGATCGACTTGGTAAAAGAACAGGTGAGCGCGGTCGGGCCGCGTCGGTCGGGCAGTTTAACACTGCCTTGCGGCTCACCCAAGTCATTGCCGTTGTAGACTTTCCGGTCCTCCCGTTCAGCCCCCCGATGCCATGGCCCTCTCAGAGCTCAACGATCGTCTCCGTTTCGTCCTCGTCCGCACCTCCCATTCGGGCAATATCGGCTCGGCGGCGCGGGCCATCCGCACCATGGGCTTCGACCGGTTGACCCTGGTGGCTCCCCACCGGTTCCCGGATCCGGAAGCCACGGCGCTGGCGGCGGGCGCTGACGATGTGCTCGGCAACGCGTCCGTCCAGGACGATCTGGTGGCGGGACTGGCCGGCACGACCTTCGCCCTCGGCCTGTCGGCGCGACGCCGCGGGGTGAACATCCCCGAGCTCGATCCGCGCGAGGGTGTGGCCCAGGCCCTCGCCGCCGCCCGTCGGGGCGAGCAGGTCGCCCTGGTGTTCGGCAACGAGCGGACGGGCCTGGAGAACGACGAGCTCTCCCGCTGCCATGCCATGATCCGCATCCCCAGCGTGGACGATTTCAGCTCGCTGAATCTTTCCCAGGCGGTGCAGGTGGTGGCCTACGAGCTGCGCACGGCCCTGTTGGCTGATGAGGCACAGGCACCGGTGGCCGACATCGACCCCGACGAGGTCCCGGCCGACGCGGAGCAGCTCGAGCGATTCTTTACCCATCTGGAGCAGACCCTGGATGACATCGAGTTCCACAAGGGCCGTTCGCCGGTCACCATCATGTTGAAGCTGCGCAAGCTCTTCCTCCGGGCGCGCCCCGAACTGCGTGAACTCCGCATCCTCCACGGCATCCTCGCCGACGCCCAGCGCATGGCTGACATCGCGCATAAAAAGGACTGACCCTCTACTGTAGGAGCCGATTCATCGGCGAAAGGACGGTCGCTGCGCGCCCCATGTAACCAGCGGCTTGCGCCGCCTCACGCTTGCGGGAGCGTTGAGAGCCGCGAGGGGCAAGCCCCAAGGGCCAACCCGACCGTGACTCACCAGAAACGACGAGCGTGAGGCGGCAACGCCGCTGGAAACACAAGCCGCGCAGCGGCTATCCGCACCTACTGCTCCTGCGCAAGCGCCTCGTTGGCGCCGACAACGCTGACCAGCAGCTTGTCGATGCGGGCGCCGTCCATGTCCAGGACTTCGAAGCGGATCCCCTGCCAGACGAAGGACTCGCCGGCATGCGGGATGTGCCMGAAATTGGTCGTGACCATGCCTGCCGCGGTCCGGAAATCGTGTTCTTCCTCGTTAGGCAGGCGGTCGATCTGCAGCAGTTCGCGCAGATCTTCCGCGGGAAGGCTGCCGTCGACCAGCCAGCTGCCGTCCTCGCGGCGGACGATGGGGCCGTCGTGGGCGGTGTCCTCGGTGGAGGGTGCGGTGGCACCGACCACGGCGGACAGGAGGTCATTGAGCGTGACCAGGCCTTCGATGTCGCCGTACTCGTCCACGGCCAGTGCCAGCTGGGTGTCGGCGTCGCGGAAGGATTCGAGCAGATCGAGCGCGCGTGCGGTCGCCGGCACGAAAAGCGGACGGGCGAGGTGCTTGAACAGGTCCACCTCGCCTCGCTGCATCGAGCCGAACAGTGACTTCACCTCTACCGTGCCGACCACCTCGCTCTCGTCGCGGCGATAGACCGGGTAGCGCGAAAACGGCGTCTCGCGCAGCACCTCGAGGTTGTCTTCCAGCGGTGCATTCATGTCGAGCCACGCGATCTTCATCCGCGGGGTCATCACCGAGCCCACCGTACGATCGCCCAGGCGGAGGACGCGGTTGACCATGTTGCGTTCGTCGAGGTCGAGGATGCCCTGCTCGGCACTTTCGGCCACCAGTAGTCGGATCTCCTCTTCCGTGGCGGCGGAGGCGTCGCCGCGGCGCAGGCCGAGCACGTGCAGGATGCCGCTGGAGAGATGGTTGAGCAGCCAGACCATCGGCAGGGTGATCCGGGAGATCACCAGCATGGGCACGGCGATCTGCGAGGCGATGCGCTCGGGTGCGGTCAGTGCGGCACGCTTGGGGACCAGCTCGCCAATGACGATCTGAACCAGCGACATCAGCAGGAAGCCTAGCAGCCAGCCGATGATCTTCGCGTACGGCTCCAGCCAGGCCGGCTCGCCGTCATGGAGGAGGGCGGTGAACTGCGCGCCCAGCGTGTCGCCGGCCACGGCGCCGGTGACCAGGATGATCAGGGTCATGCCGACCTGCACGGTCGACAGGAACCGTTCCGGGGATTCGGCCAGGCGGAGCGCGGCCGCGGACCGGCGGCTGGTCCGTGCCATCTGCTTGAGGCGGCTCTTGCGTGAGGCAACGACGGACATCTCGGACAGCGCGAAGAACGCGTTGCCGAGGGAAAGGACGAGGACGAGCAGGATGTCGGAGAACATTGGGGGATATATATCAGACCGGGGGTGTTTGGGGATTGGGGGGAGCTGGCATCACCGCCTTGTTGGCTTTTCGCCGCTGAAGCGGCTCCCACATTTCCTTATCCGGTAACATTGCGGTCACAAATCCCCCAGGTTCCTCCAGGCGACCCCATGTTTTCACTCCAGACGATGTTCGGTAAGGGCGACAAGTTCTATGGCCTGCTCGAGGCGAGCGCGGAAGCCGCCCGCGAAAGCGCCAAGGCGATGCATGAGCTGGTTACCCAGGCCGACCGTAACCCCGTGATGGCCGCTTTCAGTACGGCCCGCGCCCGCGAGAAGGCCTTGCATGGCCAGATCGGCGAGGAACTGGTCAACACCTTCGTGACCGCCCTGGATCGTGAAGATATCGAGGCGCTGAACTCCGCGCTGTACAAAATTCCGAAGACCATCGAGAAGTTCGCCGAACGCTACGTGATTGTCGCCGAGCGCCTGGACGGCATCGATTTCGGTCAGCGCGCGGCCCTGCTCGAGCGTTCGGCCGAGGTGGTCGTCGCCATGATCGGCCAGCTGCGCCACGGCCTGAAGATCGACCCGGTGAAGAAGCTCCGCGACCAGCTCCAGGCGCTGGAGTCCGAGGCCGACCGCCTCCTGCTCGACCCCTACCGTACGCTCTACGCCGTAGGCACCGATCCGCTGCGGGCCATTCTCGCCAAGGATCTGTTCGAGCTGGTGGAGAAGGCCGTGGACAAGTGCCGCGACGTCGGCAACGTCGTCTATTCCATCGTGCTCAAGAACTCCTGAGGGCGGCGGTCCCATGAGCATGGTTATCGCGGTCGTCCTGATCGCCCTCGCGTTCACCTATATCAATGGTTTCCACGACACGGCGAACTCCATCGCCACCGTCGTCGCGACCAAGGTACTCACGCCCGGCCAGGCCGTCCTGCTGGCGGCGGTCACGAACCTCGCGGGTGCCCTCTGGGGCACGGCCGTCGCGGCGACAATCGCTTCGGGCCTCATCGATACCGGTGTGGTGGACGTGGGCTCGCAGCTGCTGATCAGTGCGCTGCTGGGCGCCACTATCTGGAACCTCATCACGTGGTGGATGGGCCTGCCCTCGAGCTCGAGCCACGCCCTGGTCGGCGGCCTGGTYGGCGCGGCCCTGGCGGCCTCGGACGGCAACCTGCACTCGATCATCTGGTGGGAGGGCGGGGCGCACTGGTGGCTGGGCAAGGGCGTCATGCCCAAGGTCATCCTGCCGATGATCGTCTCGCCCTTCCTCGGTTTCGTCATCGGCTACCTGCTGATGGGCGGCCTCTACGCGCTGCTCGGCTTCTTTTCCAGCCGCAAGGGCCCGCTGCGCCGTTTCGGCCGCACCCCCTTCGTCAACAGCTTCTTCGGCAAGGCACAGATCGTCTCGGCCAGTGCGATGGGCCTGTCCCACGGCATGAACGACGCGCAGAAGAGCATGGGCATCATCGCCCTCGCCCTGGCCGGTGCCACGGCGGCCGGCCACTTCGACCACCTGCCGACGATCCTGCACTTCCTGCGTATCCCGCACGACCCGGCGGCGCCCGGTGGCTTCCCGATTCCGGTCTGGGTCAAGGTCGTCTGCGCGCTCACCATGGCCGCCGGCACGGCTGGGGGTGGCTGGCGCATCATCAAGACGCTGGGCCACAAGATGGTCAAGCTGCATCCGATCAATGGTTTCGCGGCCGAGGGCAGTTCGGCCGCGGTGATCCTCACCGCTTCCCTGCTCGGCGTGCCGGTGTCGACCACGCACAACGTATCGGCGTCGATCATGGGCGTCGGCGCGGCAAAGCGCTGGAACGCCATCCGCTGGTCTGTCGTCGAGCGGATGGTCTGGGCCTGGATCCTTACCCTGCCGATCACGGCGGGTATCGGTTACGGCCTGGTCAAACTCAGCCGGCTGTTCCTCTGACTCAGAGGGCGTCGGCCTCGCCGTTGACGACCTGCTCGAGCTGGTCGCCGGTCGCGCCCAGTTCTTCGATCAGGCGAGCGAGTTCGCGCTCGTCCAGGTAATCGTAAGGGCGGTTCTCGCACAGGTGCAGATAAGGCGAGCCGTCGAGGTCCGCCTCGGCGAGGTAACCCGTGCGCTGCTCCCAGTTGAAACGAAGGCAGCGTCGCGCGTCCACGCCGGCCAGCGGGCCGATCGGGGTCGACAGGCGCAGGAAGCGCAGGCCTTCGGAATCTTCCAGCTCAGCCAGGTAGATGCCCTGGTGGCGGCCGTCCGGCAACTCCAGGTCGAAGCTGATGAGGTAGGGCTCGTTCTGACGGAGCTTGTGGACGCCGCCGACATGGGAGCGGATGGCCTCGAAGTGTCGCATGGCTGTGGGTAAGGTCCGTCACGGGGGAAAGTCGATGGTACGCTCCCCGCCGTTTCCAGACATGCACGAAACGACCATGACGGATGAACTCGACGACGATGAGGCCCGCGCGCTCCGCGCGACACGGATCATCGAAGCGGTGGCGGCGATTCCGCGCGGCCGCGTGGCCAGCTACGGCGCCATTGCCGCTCGTGCCGGCTACCCGGGACGCGCCCGCCTGATTGGCCGGGTGCTGGGCGATGCGCCCAACCGGCTCGACCTTCCCTGGCACCGGGTACTGCGAGCCGACGGCCGGATCGGCATCCCTGCCGGCACACAAGGCTTTCGCGAGCAGTGCCGGCGACTCAAGGCGGAAGGCGTGACGGTGAAGGACGGCCGTGTGCCGATGAGTGCCTTCGGGCTCGACCACGACCTGGACCGCGCCATCTGGGGCTGACGCGGTGCGACTTCAGCGATAGGTGACGTCGATGACGTGCCAGGTGGCAGCGCGATCTCGCTCCAGCGCATAAGCGAACAAGCCGGCGGGGAGCTGGCGCCGTGCCGACGCGATGTCGAGCGGCCGGATGACGGCACCTACCTGGTGCCCGGACGGACAATCGAGGGTGCCATGCCGCAGCGGGCACGCCTGCTCGACGATCGCACCGCTGAAGACGATGGTGCCGCTTTCGGCACGGATGCACGGGGCGCTGCCGAGCACGGCGCAGGCCAGGCACGACACGGCAAGACACGGATGCTTCATAGACCTTCTCCACCGAAGGGCACGAACGATCGACGAGCCGCGGACAACGGGCCCGTGCTCATTACCTGCCGACTTGGCGATTAAGAACATCGCTTTCGTCCCAAATCGGCGTAGGCCTACAGCCCGTTCAGCTGCCAGCGCATCCTGATGAAAGCCCCGGTTTGTTAGCATGGCGGCATGCAGTCCCAGGCCCACGATCTCCTTCATTCCGTTTTTGGTTACCCCGAGTTCCGCGGCCAGCAACAGGCCATCGTCGAGGAGGTCGCCAACGGCGGCGACGCACTCGTCCTGATGCCTACGGGCGGCGGCAAGTCGCTGTGTTTCCAGATTCCCGCCCTGATGCGCCACGGCACGGGCATTGTCGTGTCGCCGCTCATCGCCCTCATGCAGGACCAGGTCGACGCACTGACCGAGGCCGGCGTGCGTGCCCGCTACCTCAACTCCAGCCTCGATTCGGCCACCCAGCGCGAGGTTGAGGAGCTGCTCCTCGCCGGCGACCTGGACATGCTCTACGTCGCGCCGGAGCGTCTGTTGACCGGGCGTTTCCTCGGCTTGCTCGACCGCATCCCGATTGCTCTGTTCGCTATCGACGAGGCGCATTGCGTATCCCAGTGG
>NZ_JBFUIT010000022.1:0-27455 GCF_056401735.1 Luteibacter sp. P4_D7_3 | reverse complement strand
CTCCCGAACGATCACATCGAGTACTCCGCATGAACAACGCCACGATCGCCCTCAACGTTGCACGCCCGGTCAATCCCGCCCCGTCGCCCACGACGGGCGCGGCCGCCGCGTCCCCGGTAACCGGCAAGACGAACGACGACACGGCCTCGAACAAGCGCTTCGACGCGGCGATGGACGCGGCGCATGCCGATGCGCGCAAGACCAGGGACCAGCCGTCGGACAAGAGCACGACGACCTCCACGACGGCATCGTCGGCCAAAGACACGAGCACGGACAAGACGGCCTCGACCCAGTCGGCCGACAAGAAGCCGGACGACGACACGACGAAGAAAGATGATTCGACAGACAGCGATACCTCCTTGGCGACGAGCGTGCTCGCGCTGATTGGTGTGCCGCCCAAGGTCACCGATATCGCCACGAAGGCCCTGGGCACGGCCACGGCGGCAGCCGGCAAGCTCGGCGACGCGCTCGGTGCGCTCACCGGCCTGGGAGGCACTCCCGGCACCGCCGCGGTGGCGACCGGTGCCACCGTCGGCGCGAAGGGCGCCGTCACCGGCGACCCGATCACCGACGCGATGGCGGCGGCGCCGTCGCCCGTTGCGACCGTCACCGCATCGCCCTTCGCGAGCCTGCTGGCTGCCCAGGGCAGCGACCTTGCGTCGACCAAGGACGATGTGTCGGCGACCGATCCCACGAGCGTGAGCCCGATGCCGCTCATGCACGCTCCCGCCATGAATGGCGTGGCGGCCCCCGCGATGCAGGTGCAGGCGACGCAGGCGGCGACATCGCCGCAGTTCAGCCAGGAACTGGGTGAGCAGATTGCGTGGATGGGTTCGGGCGACATCAAGTCGGCACGCATCAAGCTCCACCCTGAAGAACTCGGCAGCATGGACGTGCACGTGACCATGGATGGCGGCAAGGTCAACGTGGCCATCCTCGCTCAACATCCCGCTGCGGTGCATGCCGTACAGCAGACGTTGTCGCAACTGGACACGATGCTCGCGCATCACGGGTTGTCACTTGGCGAGGCCAATGTCGGTCAGCGCGATCCGGGTCAGAACCCCGCCCAGGGCGAATCGCCGGACGGGCAGGGTGGTGCTACGGACGAAGGCGCGGCAGCGACGGGCGTGGTCGGGACCTCGCGCGTCTCGCGCAGCCTGGTCGATGAGGTGGCGTAACACGCGTCGGTGACGTGATTTCGGCGGGCGTCAAAATTTTCGCCTCACTCGCCGGCGCCTAAGGGCAGCGAGAACCGCGTCACAGCGCCATATCTCCATCCGGGCCACGGGTGACGCAGATGGCACGTCGCTTGCAACAATACCCGCAAGCCCGACGGGCACGACCGCTTACGTATTCGCATTCCAGAGGTTTCACGCATGGCCGCAGCACCTAAAGATCCCGCCGAAGGCGCTCCCAAGAAGAAGGGTAAGGGCGGGGTCATTCTTGTCGCCGCGCTGGTGGTGCTTGCCGCCGGTGGAGCAGGTGGTTTCTTCATGATGAAGGGCGGCCATGGCAAGGCGGGTGCGGCTGATGCGACGGAGATCGCCAAGTCAAAACCCGCCGTTTATCTGCAGCTGGACCCGGCCTTCGTGGTTAATTTCCAGGACGAGACCGCCCTGCGTTTCCTGCAGGTCGGTGTGAACGTCATGTCGCACGATCCCGAAGCCATCGCTGCCGCCAAGGAAGCCGACCCCGAGATCCGTAACKCGTTGCTGATGCTCTTCTCCGCACAGGACGTGAAATCGCTGTCCGACGTGAAGGGTAAGCTGAAGCTACAGGCCGCCGCGCTGGCCGAAATCCAGCGCGTGCTCAAGGAGAAGATCGGCCGTCCCGGCGTGGACGCGGTCTACTTCACCAGCTTCATCATGCAGTGACGGGACGCTTCGGCCATGAGTGACATCCTTACCCAGGAAGAAATCGACGCCCTCCTGGCCGGCGTGGAAGGCGGTGCGGTCGAAACCGAGATCGAGCTTCCGCCGCCCGGTGGCATCCTGGACTACGACTTTACCCAGCAGGACCGTATCGTACGTGGCCGCCTGCCGACCCTGGAAATGGTCAACGACCGTTTCGCCCGTTACTTCCGCGCCAACCTGTTCAACGTGTTGCGCAAGTCCTGCGAAGTCTCGGTGCTTGGCGTGAAGATGACCAAGTTCAACGAGTACGTGCACTCGCTGGCCGTGCCGAGCAACCTCAACCTGATCCGGATCAAACCGTTGCGCGGTACCGCGCTGATGGTCTTCGAGCCGCGCCTGGTCTTCACCGTCATCGACAATTTCTTCGGCGGCGATGGCCGCTATCACGCGCGTATCGAAGGTCGCGATTTCACGCCGACCGAGAACCGCGTGATCCAGATCGTGCTGCAGGAGGCCTTTACGGCCATGGCCGAGGCCTGGGCACCCGTGCTCAAGATGCAGTTCGAGTTCCTCAATTCCGAGATCAACCCGCAGTTCGCCAACATCGTCAGCCCCACGGAGACCGTGGTGGTATCGCGCTTCCATATCGAGCTCGACGGCGGTGGCGGCGAAGTGCACCTGACCCTGCCGTATTCGATGGTCGAGCCGATCCGTGAGTTGCTCGACGCCGGCGTGCAGAGCGACCGTGCGGAGCGCGACGAGCGCTGGATCCAGAATCTGCACGAAGAAATCCTCGACGCCGAAGTGGAGGTCACCTCCATGCTGGCCGAGGCGCGGCTGACCATCGGCGACTTCCTCCATCTGCGCAAGGGCGATGTGATTCCGATCACCCTGCCCGAGTGCGCCACGGTCTTCGCCGAGGACGTGCCGATCTTCCGCGGTCGCATGGCCAACTCCAATGGCAACAAGGCGATCCAGTTCGATTCGCTGATGCGCAAGCGGGGCGAGGGTAAGGCCATGCCGGTGACGACGACGGCGCCGATGCCTGAGTTGACTGAGTCGGCCTGAGGCAAGAGCGATGGGTGCTTGCCAGCGCACCCCAAGCCTGACGTCAACTGACCGTCACCGCACGCAACTGCCGTCATGCGTCAGCTTTCCGTCTAGTGTCGGTTTCCGGTCAGCGCGGGTCACCCGCGGCGACCCGCCAAACACCTGAAAAAACACAAAAAATTCACCGTTCCCTCGCTGCCGAAGCCATGGCACGCCGTTTGCTTCTATGGGTACATACCCAAGCAGCGCGATCACCGGAACGGACATGAACGAACCCACCACGCTCGAAGAGATCGAAGGCGCCAACGAAGCCAGCCTGCACAAGTCCATGGGCCTGGGCGCCGAGGTCAACCTCGACGTCATCCTGGACGTGCCGGTCACGATGGCGATGGAAGTCGGCCGTACCAAGATCAGCATCCGGAACCTGCTCCAGCTCAACCAGGGCTCGGTGGTCGAGCTCGACCGTGCCGCCGGCGAACCGCTGGATGTGTTCGTCAACGGCACGCTGGTCGCCCATGGCGAAGTGGTCGTCATCAACGAGAAATTCGGTATCCGGCTGACCGACGTGATCAGTCCGGCCGAGCGCGTCCGCAAGCTGCGGTGATTGCCATGCGCCGTACCGTCGCCGCCCTCGCCGGTGGCTTCCTTTCCTGCGCTCTGATGGCGGCCCCGGTGGCTGCTCCGGTCGTCGCTCCGGCGGCGGTGGATTCGGGTGCGGAACTGATTCGCGTGTTGATCAGCCTGCTCGGCGTCATCGCGCTCATTTTCTTCGTGGGCTGGCTCAGCCGCCGCGCCCAGGTGCGCGTGCATCCGGGCGGTCGGAAGATCCGCGTCATCGAATCGATGCCGGTCGGCATCAAGGAAAAAGTCATGTTGCTCGAAGTCGGCGGCACGCAGATCCTGGTTGGCGCCTCGCCCACCGGTGGCCTGCGTACGCTGCACGTGCTGACCACGCCGGTCGCGGACGACGCTACACCGGCGGCTGCCGCGCCGACGATTCGTGGCTTCCGTGATGTGCTCAACCAGTGGAAGCGCCCGTGATCGCGGCGGCTATCGCGGGCAAAGCCCGCTCCCACAAAGAGCCGTCCCCCAAAGTACGTTGCTGGTCGTTGCTTGTTTTCGTCGTCTTGCTGCTCGCACCGATGGCCGCGTTCGCCGCGGACCCGATTGCTCCGCCGGGCATTCAGCTGCTGAACGTGCAGCCGGGCGCCAACGGTAGCCAGAACTGGTCGCTGTCGATCCAGATGCTGGCGCTGATGACGGCGCTGACGGTCCTCCCGGCGATCCTGCTGATGATGACCTCGTTCACTCGCATCGTCATCGTGCTCGGCTTCCTGCGTCAGGCGCTCGGCACCAACAGCACGCCGCCGAACCAGGTGATCGTCGGCCTGTCGCTGTTCCTCACGCTGTTCGTGATGTCGCCGGTGATCGACAAGGCTTACAACGCCGGTATCAAGCCATACATGGACGGCCAGATGAACGTGCAGGACGCCGTGCCGCTGGCCGCCGCGCCCTTCCGCCACTTCATGCTCGACCAGACACGCGAGCCCGACCTCCAGCTGTTCACCAAGCTCGCGGGCGAGCAGCCCTATGCGGACAAGGACTCGGTGCCTTACCGCGTGGCGTTGCCCGCCTTCGTCACCAGTGAGCTGAAGACCGCCTTCCAGATGGGCTTCCTGCTGTTCATTCCCTTCCTGATCATCGACCTGGTCGTGGCCAGCGTCCTGATGTCGATGGGCATGATGATGGTCTCGCCGATGATCATCTCGTTGCCGTTCAAGATCATGCTGTTCGTCCTGGTCGATGGCTGGACACTACTGCTGGGCACGTTGGCGGGGAGCTTCTACCAGTGACGCCGGAATCCGTTATCGCCTTTGGCCAGCAGGCGCTGCACATCGCCATGCTGGTCGGTGCGCCGCTGCTGCTCACCGCGCTGGCGGTCGGCCTGATCATCGGCATGGTGCAGGCCGCCACGCAGATCAACGAACAGACCCTCAGCTTCATTCCGAAGCTGATTTCCATGGCGCTTGTGATGATCATCACCGGCCCCTGGATGCTGCGCACCCTGGTGACCTTCACCCGCACCCTTATCGAAAGCCTGCCCCAGGCGGTGCGTTAATGCCGATCGACCTGAACCAGCTCGAAGGGTGGGTGGGCGCGGCGTGCTGGGCGATGGCCCGCATTTCCGGCCTGCTACTCGTCGCGCCGGTGCTGGGGGCGACCACGATTCCCGTGCGCATCAAGATGGGCCTTGCGATCCTGCTGACCGTGACTCTGGCGCCGCTGGCGCCGTTGTCCATCCACCCGCTCTCCGCGCAAGGCGTCGCGACCCTGGCCCAGCAGGTGCTGATCGGCGCGGGGCTCGGCTTCATCCTCAAGATCGTGTTCGAGGCGGTGGCGTTTGGCGGCCAGTTCGTTTCGCAGGCCATGAGCCTGGGCTTCGCTGAAGTGGTCAACCCCGGTGTCGGTGGCTCCACGCCGGTGCTCAGCCAGTTCTACACGATGATCGTGACCCTGCTGTTCCTGGTGATGAACGGCCACCTTCAACTGATCAGCCTGCTTGCCGACAGTTTCCGGACGATGCCGGTCAGCGACCACGGCATCGGTGCCGAGGGCCTCTGGGGCATTCTGGAGTTCGCCAGCCACCTGTTCGCCGGCGCCGTGCGCGTCGCGTTGCCGGCGCTCACCGCCGTGCTCGTGGTCAACCTCGGCTTCGGTGCGATCAGCCGTTCGGCGCCGTCGATGAACCTCTTCGCGGTCGGGTTCCCGATCACCATCTGCCTCGGCATCATCGCCGTATGGCTTGCGCTTCGCGGCCTGCCGAGTGCCTGGGATTCACTGCAGACGGACGCCTGGGAAGCCATGCGTGGACTGGTCGGGAGGTCCTCGCCGTGAGTGAGTCCGACCAGGAAGATAAAACCGAATCACCTAGTGACAAACGACTTCGCGAAGCGCGAGAGAAGGGCGACCTGCCGCGCTCGCGCGACCTTTCCACCGCCGTGGTGGTCCTGGCGGGCGTGACCTCGATGATCGCCTCGCGCGACCAGATGGCCGTGCACGCGGCCAACATCATGCACGTCGGCCTGCGTTACGGCCGCGACGACCTGTTCGCCGCCAACGGCATCACCCGAGCGCTGATGACCGCGGCCGGCGAGGGCCTGAAGCTGCTCGGCCCCGTGTTCACCGTCACTGCGGTCGCTGCCATCGCCGCACCCACGCTCATGGGCGGCCTGAACTTCTCCTTCGAAGCCCTGGTACCGAAGTTCGACCGCCTGGACCCGATCAAGGGGTTCAGCCGCCTCGTGTCGATGAACGGCCTGGTCGAGCTGGGCAAGTCTCTGCTGAAGCTGATCCTGATCGGCGGCGCGCTGGTCTGGTTCCTCAACCGCACCACGCAAGAGATGTACTCGGTGGGTAGCGGTCCGGTGAAGGAGGGCATTGCCCATACCTTTGGCGTGCTCGGTCACGCGTCGCTGATCTTCGCCTGCGCGCTGGGGCTGATCGCCCTGGTCGATGCACCCTGGCAGGCCTTCAGCTTCACCAAGAAGATGCGCATGACCAAGCAGGAGGTGAAGGACGAGCACAAGGAAAGCGACGGTAGTCCGGAACTGAAGTCGAAAATCCGTCAGATGCAGCTGCAGATGTCGCGTCGACGCATGATGGAAGACGTTCCTACGGCGGATGTGATCGTGGTCAACCCGACCCATTTCGCCGTCGCCCTCAAATACGACGAAGTGAAAATGGGCGCGCCGCGAGTCGTAGCAAAGGGTGTGGACGTCCTGGCCCAGCAAATCCGCGATGTGGCGGGTGCGGCGAAGATTCCTGTCGTCGAAGCGGCGCCGTTGGCACGCGCCTTGTATGCAACGACGGAAGTCGGTCGCGAGATCCCCTCGGCACTGTACGTCGCCGTGGCCCAGATCCTGGCCTATGTGTTCCGCCTGAAGCAGGCGATCGCCGTCGGCGATCTCCCGCCCGATCTGCCCGAGCAGGACATCGATCCTGAACTGCTCGGCCCCTACCGTATGGATAAGTGACGATGGCAGCTACGACCACGCTCATGGGCACGTTCCGGCAGATCGGCCGGCGGGGCATCGCCGCGCCCGTGGTCATGCTGGTCATGCTCGGCATGCTCATGCTGCCGCTGCCGCCCTTCATGCTGGACCTGCTGTTCACCTTCAACATCGCGTTGTCGCTGGTGATCCTGCTGGCCACCATGTACGTGATGCGGCCGCTGGAGCTGGCCTCGTTCCCGACCGTGGTGCTGTTCGCCACCTTGCTGCGCCTGGCGTTGAACATCGCCTCCACGCGCGTGGTGCTGCTGCACGGCCATAACGGCCCGGGCGCTGCCGGCAAGGTGATCGAGGCCTTCGGCGAGTTCGTCATCGGCGGCAATTTCGCTGTCGGTTTCGTGGTGTTCGCCATCCTCACCATCATCAACTTCGTGGTCGTGACCAAGGGCGCCACGCGCGTTTCCGAGGTCACGGCACGCTTCACCCTCGACGCGATGCCAGGCAAGCAGATGGCGATCGACGCCGACCTCAATGCCGGCCTGCTCACCCAGGAACAGGCGCGCGAGCGCCGCCAGGAAGTGCGCGAGGAAGCGGACTTCTACGGCTCGATGGATGGTGCGTCCAAGTTCGTCCGCGGCGACGCCACGGCCGGCATGCTCATTCTCGCCATCAATATCATCGGCGGCTTCTTCATCGGCATGCTGCAGCACGGCCTGTCCGCTTCGGAGGCCGCGCGCACCTACACACTGCTGACCATCGGCGACGGCCTGGTCGCGCAGGTGCCGGGCCTGATGCTCTCAATCGCCACGGCGGTCATCGTCACCCGCGTGTCCAAGTCCCAGGAAATGGGCAAGCACGTCATGGGGCAGCTGTTCGGCCAGCCGAAGGCGCTGGGCGTCGCCGCTGCCGTACTTGGCGCGATGGGCCTCGTGCCGGGCATGCCGAACCTGCCGTTCCTGTTGCTCGCGGCCGCCGCCGGCTTCGGCGCGTGGAAGCTCCAGCAGAACAAGGACCGTCTCGCCGACGGCGGCACGCTGGGCGCCGCCCCTGCACCGGGTACCGAACTCGCGCTGGAGTCGACACCCCCGGGCGAGCGCCTCGAGCTCTCGTGGGAAGACGTCGCCCAGGTGGACACCATCGGCCTGGAAGTCGGTTATCGCCTGATCCCGCTGGTCGACAAGGCGCAGGGTGGCGAACTGATGGCGCGGATCAAGTCGGTGCGCCGCAAGCTCTCACAGGAGCTGGGCTTCCTGGTGCCGTCCGTGCACATTCGCGACAACCTCGACCTCTCGCCGCACGGTTATCGCATCTCGCTGATGGGCGTGCCGATGGGCGAGGCAGAAATCCACACCGAGCGCATGCTGGCGATCGATCCGGGCCGCGTGCACGGCACGATCAACGGTATCGCCACGCGGGACCCGGCCTTTGGGCTCGATGCCGTATGGATCGAGCCGGGCCTGCGCGAACATGCTCAGACGCTGGGCTATACGGTGGTCGATCCGGCCACCGTGATCGCTACGCATCTCTCGCACATTTTGCAGAACCACGCCCACGAACTCATCGGCCATCAGGACGTGCAGCAGCTGCTCGACCGCCTTGCGCAGCAGACGCCGAAGCTGGTCGAAGACCTCGTGCCCAAGCGCCTGTCGCTTGGCGCCGTGGTCAAGGTGCTACAGAACCTGCTCGCCGAGCGCGTGCCCATCCGCAACTTCCGCGGCATCGTCGAGTCGCTCGCCGAGCATGCCGGTCAGAGTCAGGATCCCGGCGTCCTTGCCGCCAGCGTCCGGGTCACGCTTGGCCGACAGATCGTGCAGGAGATCGCGGGCCTCGGAACTGAGGTCCCCGTCATTACTTTGGCGCCGGAACTGGAGCAGATTCTTCTACAGTCCCTACAGGGCGGCGGTCCCGCGGGCGCGGCCATCGAGCCGGGTCTCGCCGACCGCTTGCAGCAGAACGTGGCCGAGGCGGCGCGACGTCAGGAAGCGGCCGGTGAACCGGCCGTCCTGCTGGTCTCGCCGGCACTTCGTCCGTGGCTTTCACGCTTCACTCGGCATGTGGCCCAAAACCTGCATGTACTTGCCTATAACGAGGTTCCGGACAACCGCCGCGTCAAGCTGGTGACGGCCCTCGGACGATAGGACGAGAGGATCTAACGCATGAAAATCAAACGATTCGTTGCTGCCGATATGCGCCAGGCCATGCGCCAGGTTCGGGATGAGCAGGGCCCGGACGCCGTGATCCTGTCCACGCGTCGGATGGACGACGGTATCGAGATCATCGCTGCGCTCGACTACGACGAAGCGCTGGTCCGCGAAGCGGGCTTCGCCTTCGAGCCGCCGACCGCGGAAGAGACCGCAGCGAAGCATGCCGCTGCGCTGGCGCCGATCCGCGCCACACGCGACAGCGACCGCGCCGCACGCATCGACCAGGCCCGCGCCGCCACGGCTGCTGCCGTCGAGCGCGCGACCAAGGTCGGCACGAACCCCAACGCGCCGCAGCGCCAGTCCAGCGCGGCCCTCGCCTCCAGCGTGGCCGACGTGGTTCGCGCCGCGACGGTAAGCCCGAACAGCGACTCCGCCGTGAATGGCGTGCGCGCCGAGATCAACAACCTGCGCGAGATGCTGGAAGTGCAGCTCTCCACGCTGGCCTGGAACCAGATGGACCGCGAGCAGCCGCTGCGCGCCCGCGTCCTTCGTGAGATGACCCGCCTGGGTATCGACGGCGACGTGGCACGCGCGCTGTGCGCCGAGTTGCCCGCCGACATGACCTCCGAGCAGGCTCGCTACCTGCCGCTGGGCATCCTCTCGCGCAACATCCGCACCAGCGGGCGTAATTTCGACACGGTCGGTGGCGGCATCACCGCGCTGGTCGGCACCACCGGCGTTGGCAAGACGACCACCATTGCCAAGCTTGCTGCCCGCGCCGTGCTTCGTCATGGCGCCTCCAATGTCGCCCTGATCAGCGCCGACCAGTACCGTATCGGTGCCGGTGCGCAGCTGGAGCACTACGGCCGCCTGCTCGGCGTGCGCGTGTATAACGCACACGACGCCGACAGCCTGCGCAACGTGCTCCTCCAGCTACGCAGCAAGCACACGGTCCTGGTCGACACCGCCGGCATGGCCGGTAACGATCCCAAGCTGCAGCAGCAGTTCGATACGCTGCGCGCTACCTCGAACCTCCGCGTCTGCCTGGTGCTCGCCGCCAATGCACAGGCCCAGGCGATCGACAACGCGATCCGCTCCTACGCGCCGCTGTCGCCGCAGACGGCCATCCTTACCAAGCTCGACGAGGCACCGCTGATCGGTGGCGCCCTGTCAGCACTCATTCGCCACGCTATGCCGCTGGACTACACCACCGACGGGCAGCGCGTGCCCGAAGACATCGCCTCCGCCGATGCGCGCAAGCTGGTCTGCCTGGCAGCCCAGTTGCTCAAGCAGCGCAACGAGGAGCCCGACGACGCCATACTTGCCGATCGATTCGGCATCGCGGCGCCCGCGCACGCCTGATCGGGGACCCGCAAAACGTGACTACCGCAACCGCACACTCTTTCACGGCAGTGAATTCCTTCATGACCACACACGTCGATAGCACCCAGGCCGCCGGCCTCAACTGGCTTGACGACCGTCGCCCCACGCGCAGCATCGCTATCGCTGGCGGCAAGGGCGGTGTCGGCAAGACCACCGTGGCGGTCAATCTCGGCATGGCACTGGCGATGGGCGGACGCGATGTCGTCCTGCTCGACGCCGACCTCGCCATGGCCAACATCGACGTGCTGCTGGGTCTTCAGCCGACGCGCCACCTCGGGCACATGCTCGAGGGCGAGTGCCGCATCGAGGACCTGATCCTCCAGGCGCCGCATGGCCTGAAGGTGATTCCGGCCACGTCCGGGGCGCGCCGCATGGCCCAGCTGCCGARCATCGAGCACGCTGCCGTGATCCGCGCGTTCGACGAATACCCGATCGCCCCCGAGTACCTGATCGTCGATACCGCCGCCGGCATCTCGGACAGCGTGTCCATGTTTGCCGCCGCTTCCGACGAGGTGGTGGTGGTGGTGTGCGACGAGCCGGCTTCACTCACCGACGCCTATGCCCTGATCAAGGTCATGAGCCGCGAGTTCGGCGTGAACCGCTTCCGCATCGTCGCCAACATGGTCCGCCACGCCCAGGAAGGCCGCCAGTTGTTCGAGAAGCTGTCCCGGGTGACCAACCGGTTCCTGGATGTTTCCTTGGATTTCATGGGGATGGTCCCGCACGACGAGTACCTGCGTCAGGCTATCCGCCGCCAGTCGGCCGTGGTCGACGTCTGGCCGAGCAGCCGATCTGCCGTCGGATTCAAGAATTTGGCCAGGTCGGTCGATACATGGGGTGAACCCGAACCCCGTGCTCAGGGTCGCATCGGCTTTTTTGCCGAGCGGTCTCATCTGGGAGGAGGGCTGCCACTGTGAGCGTTGCGACCGAATACCTTGAAGTCACGCGAATCCCGGCGGATCAACTGGTACGAACCCACGCGCCGCTGGTGCGCCGGATCGCCTATCACCTGATGGGTCGGCTGCCGCCAAGCGTGGATGCGAACGACCTCATGCAGGCCGGAATGATCGGACTGCTCGAGGCAGCAAGAAATTACTCGCCGACTCGCGCGGCCAGTTTCGAGACCTATGCGGGTATCCGCATACGTGGCGCGATGCTGGACGAACTGCGCAAGACGGACTGGACCCCGCGCTCCGTGCATCGAAAGTTGCGCGAAGTGGCTGAAGTAACGAGGCAGATCGAGAACGAAACGGGTGGGGATGCCGAAGACRCCGAGGTCATGAAGCGGCTTGGTATCGACGCCATGGAGTACAACCAGATTCTGGCCGACGCGGCGAGCGCGCGGTTGCTCAGCCTTACGGCGCCGGAAGGCGACGAAGGCGCGGCGATCGATGTCGCGGACCCCGACGCCGCGGGTCCGGAAGGGATCTTCGAGCAGGACGGCTTGCGCGATGCGCTGGCGCAGTCCATCGATGGCCTGCCCGAGCGCGAGAAGCTGGTGATGTCGCTGTACTACGATGAAGAGCTCAACCTGAAGGAAATCGGTGCGGTGCTGGGTGTGAGCGAATCGCGGGTGTGCCAGATCCATGGCCAGGCCCTGATCCGCCTCCGCGCACGCATGACGGGTTGGAAAGAAAAGCATTGACGGCATTACGGTGCCGTCGCCGGTAAGAACGCGCAGTCAGGCGGAGACGAGTTTTGGACAAGAACATGAAGATCCTCGTGGTGGACGATTTTTCCACCATGCGACGCATCGTCAGGAACCTCCTGGTCGAGCTGGGATTTACGAACACCCTCATCCAGGAGGCTGAAGACGGCAACGCGGCGCTCGTGATGCTGCGCGCCCAGCCCTTCGACCTGGTGGTGACCGACTGGAACATGCCCAACATGACGGGCATCGAGCTGCTTCGCGCTATCCGCGCGGATGCCGCGCTGAAGTCGATGCCGGTGCTGATGGTGACGGCCGAGAACAATCGCGACCAGATCATCGCCGCGGCGCAGAGTGGCGTGAACGGCTACGTGGTCAAGCCGTTCACGGCGGTCACGCTGAAGGAAAAGCTCGACAAGATCTTCGAACGACTCGCCGCGGCTGCGGGCTAAGGGAATGACAATGAACACCATGCTTACCGCCGGCCACGAGGTCGTTCCCGAGCTGCGCGAGTTGCTCGACGCCGATGACAGTGTTGCCTTCGAACAGGCGCTCGACCGCCTGCTGCGCAGCCGCGAACAACACCTGTTCCTGGCCCTGGGCCATCTCGCGCGCGATCTCCACGAGTCGGTCCGCCGCCTTGCCTCCGACATCTCCAGCGATGGCGTGCCGGGCAACATGAGCGATGCGCGCAAACACCTGCGCGACGTGCTCGAAATGAGCTCCCAGGCTGCCCACCGCACGCTCGACTTCAGCGACAAACTGCGTCCGCAGGCACAGGCGCTGGCCAAACAGGCCGACGAAGTGCTGGTCATGGACCACGCCGATCCGTCCTTCGCACCCAACGCCACGGCGCTTGCCGTACGCGTCGGCGATTTCGCGCAGAGCTGCGACATCGGCCTGGGCGAGATGGTCGAAGCGCAGTCCTGGCAGGATCTCTCGGGTCAGCGCGTCGCGCAGGTCGAGGCGTTCATGGCCAAGGTGGAATCGTCGCTGGTCGAACTGGTGCGCCTCACCGGTTCACTCGCGGGCGGCAGCCACGCACCGGCCGCGGACAAGGTCAGCCAGGACGAAGTGGATCGACTGCTCAGCGAATTCGGGTTCTGAGCGCCGTATGAGCGTGGAGCTGGACAACGAGCTGCTCAATGTCTTCCTGATCGAAGCACGCGAACTGCTCGAGAGCCTGGGCGAACAGCTCGTGGACCTCGAAGCCTCGCCGGGAGACGCCGAGCTACTGAACGCGGTCTTCCGCGCGTTCCATACCGTGAAGGGCGGTGCGGGCTTCCTTGGCCTCAATGCCATGGTGGAGCTGTGCCATCGCGCCGAGGACCTCCTCAACGAGGCCCGTAATGGCGCGGTGGTGTTGAACCCCGGTTTCATGGATGCGTTGCTCGAGTCGCTGGACCTCCTCAACGACATGATGCGTGCGGCCGACGCGGGAGTGCCCGCCGAGCCCGCACCACGCTCGGTACTCGATCGCCTGCTGATTCCGGGTCGCACCGGTTCCGCGCCGCCGGTGGCCTTGTCGCCGGCGACGACATCCGCTCCCGCGGTATCGGCACCGTCGTCGCCGCGTGCCTACGATCCGATCGAAGACGAATTCGAAGCGATGCTCGACGCCGCGCGCAACGATCGCGCACCGACCTCGGCGCCCTCGGGCACGATCAACGACGACGAGTTCGAGGCACTACTGGATTCGCTCTACGGCACCGGCGCCCCCGGCGCCGAAGCTGTCCCTGTGGGAGCCGCTTCAGCGGCGATACCAGCCGCGGCGACGCCCGTCGCGCCGGCCGCCGACCCCAACGCCATCAGCGACGACGAATTCGAAGCCCTGCTGGACAGCCTCCACGGCACAGCGGTACCGGGTGCGATTTCTGTAGGAGCCGATTCATCGGCGATCCCAGGCGCCGCGACACCGCCCGTCGCCACCGCGCCCATCGTCGAAACAAAAATCTCCAAACCGGCTCCGGCAGCAAAAACCGCCGCCGCGACCGAAAAACGCACCTCCTCAACCGCCGACACCACGGTTCGCGTCGACACCTTCCGCCTCGACAGCCTCGTCGATGCCGCAGGCGAGCTGGTTCTGGTTCGCAACCGCCTCACCAATCTCGCCCCGCGCGGCACCAACGATCCGATGGAACGTGCCATCGGCGAACTCGAGCGCGTCGCCGAAGACCTGCAGAACGCCGTGTTACGCATGCGCATGCAGCCGGTGGGCAAGCTGTTCTCGCGTTTCCCACGGATCATCCGCGATCTCGCACGCCAGCTCGGCAAAGACATCGAGCTGATCACCGAGGGCGAAGACACTGATATCGACCGCACCGTGGTCGAAGCACTCGCCGACCCGTTGGTGCACCTGCTACGCAACTCAGTCGATCATGGCATCGAGATGCCCGACGTGCGGGAGCGCGCCGGCAAGTCGCGCTCCGGTACCGTGCGGCTTTCCGCCGGTCAGTTCGGCGACCGCATCGTCATCACCGTGACCGACGACGGCAAGGGCATGGATCCCGAGATGCTGCGCCGGAAGGCCGTCGAGAAAGGCCTGATGGACGAAGAGCAGGCCGCACGTCTCGACGAGCGTGAGTGCTTCGACATCGTCTTCCGTCCCGGTTTCTCCACGGCCGCCGAAGTCTCCGACATCTCCGGTCGTGGCGTTGGCATGGACGTGGTCAAGACCAAGATCGTCGAACTCGGCGGCACGTTGTCGATCGACTCACGCGTTGGCCACGGCAGCACGGTGCGTCTCTCGGTGCCGCTCACGCTGGCGATCATGCGCGTGCTCATGGTCCGCGTCGGCAATCGTCTCCTGTCGCTGCCGCTGTCCAATGTCACCGAAGTGTTCGAACTCGTGCCGGGCCAGATCCAGGAACTGGATGGCCGCATCGTCGCCGCGCATCGCCAGCGCGCTCTTCCGCTTGCCGACCTCGGCAACTGGGCCGGGGCGGCGGGGAAGGGCGGTCACGTGGTGGTCGTGCAGATCGGCCACCAGACGCTCGGCTGCCTGGTCGACGAAGTGCTCGGCCGCGAAGACGTCATGGCCAAGCCGCTCGGTCCGTTCCTCAGGGACGTTCCCGGTGTCGCCGGCGCGACGATTACCGGCGATGGCCGCATCTCCCTCGTGCTTGACCTCGCCGGCCTCGCCGACGACGCTGGCCAGGTGCTGCCTTCACTAAGGATGGCTGTCTGACATGGATATCGTGAGCGTCGTCGGAACGATCCTGGCCTTCGTGGTCATCATCGTGGGTACCATCCTCAAGGGCTCGAGTCTCGACGCCCTGTGGAACCCGGCCGCGTTCGTCATCGTCTTCCTCGGCACCCTTGCCGCGCTTCTCGTGCAGACCCCCGGGCCTGTGCTCAAGCGCGCCTGGACCATGTTGCCCTGGGTGTATCGGCCGCCGGATATCGAGTCGGAGAACCTCGTCAGCCGCATCGTCGGCTGGAGCGAGATTTCCCGTCGCACCGGACTTCTTGGTCTCGAGCCGGCCATCGAGCGTGAATCCGACCCCTTCATCCGCAAGGGGCTTCAGCTGCTTGTGGACGGCACCGAGCCGGATGCCATGCGCTCCGTGCTCGAAGTGGAGGTGTACGCTCGCGAACACACCGATATCGAAGCCGCCAAGGTCTACGAGAACGCGGGTGCCTACTCGCCGACGATGGGCATCATCGGTGCCGTCATGGGGCTGATGTCGGTCATGCAGAACCTCGCCGACCCGAGCAAGCTCGGTCATGGCATCGCCGCGGCCTTCGTCGCGACGATCTACGGTATCGGCCTGGCCAACCTGCTCGCCTTGCCGATGGCGTCGCGCCTGAAAGGCCTCGCCCGCTTGCGCTCGCAGATGCGCGAGATCCTCGTCGAAGGCCTGGTCTCCATCGCCCAGGGCGACAACCCGCGGCATATCGAGAGCAAGCTTCAGGGGTTCCTGTCGTGAAGCGCCGCCACCACGAAGAACACATCAACCACGAGCGCTGGGCGATTCCCTACGGGGATCTGATCACGCTTCTGCTGGCGTTGTTCGTGGTGATGTACGCCGTGTCGGCGGTGAACGAGACCAAGTTCCGCGTCATGGCGCAGTCGATCAACGAAGCCTTCAACGGCACCGGTAAGGTCATCGAGCCGATCCGGGAGGCGACGCCTGCGGCGCAGGTGCCGCTGCCGAACCAGTCACGCGCACCTGTCGCCGCACCGATCGCCAAGATCGACGTGCCGATTCCGCCGCGCAACCTGCCGCTGCCCGGCCACGAAGGCGCCGCGCCGACGCGGCAGGAGTCGGCAAACATCAATACCACGACGGCGGCGAACACCACGGTCGGCAAGACCGAGGACGCCAGTCTCAGCCAGATTGCCGACGAAGTGCAGCGCGCGATGAAGCCGCTGATCGACAAGAACCTGGTCAGCGTGCGTCAGACCAAGGACTGGCTCGAAATCGAAGTCCGTACCGATATCCTCTTTCCCGTCGGCGTGGCCAAACTTCAGGGCACGGCCGAAGACGTGCTGCGCAAGCTCGCCGGCATTCTCGGCCCGTTCCCGAACGCCATGCGCATCGAGGGCTATACGGACAACACGCCCATCGCCACGGCCACGTTCCCGTCTAACTGGGAGTTGTCTGCGGCGCGCGCGGCCACGGTCGCTCGCCTGCTGACGACGAGCGGTGTCGATCCGCATCGCGTCGGCATCGTGGGCTGGGGCGAGTTCCGGCCGACCACCGATAACAGCTCCGACGAAGGTCGCAATCGCAATCGCCGCGTACTCATCGTCGTGATGAGCGATAAGGCCGAACCGGCGCGCTTTTACAGCGACGCTGACCGTCTGCCGGTTGTCGGCGCTGCCGGTGCTGCAGGTGCTGCGGCGACTCCGGCGACTCCGGCGACGTCCCCCATCGCGGGGAATCGCTGATGCTCGTCTGGGCGATCTCCAATCAGAAGGGCGGCGTCGGCAAGACCACCACCACCGTGGCGCTCGGCAGCCTGCTCGCCGCTTCCGGCAAGCGTACGTTGCTTATCGACATGGATCCGCATGCTTCGTTGTCCGGCTACATCGGCGTCGAGGGCGGCGCACACGGCAGCGTCTACGACCTGTTCGGCATCGGCGGTAATCCGCTTCCGCCGGGCACGCTCGTGCACGCCACGAAGTGGGATCACCTGAGTGTGCTTCCGGCATCGGCGGCAATGATCACGCTGGACCGCCAGCTCGGCACGCGTCCTGGCATGGGTCTGATCCTGTCCCAGGCGCTTGCCGAGCTCGCCAGTGGATTCGATCATGTGCTGCTCGACTGCCCGCCCACTCTCGGCGTGCTGATGGTCAACGCGCTTGCCGCGAGCGACAGGCTGCTCGTGCCGACACAGACCGAGGCACTCGCCCTGGCAGGTCTCGAGCGCATGCTGCGCAGCCTGTCCATGATCGAGCGCTCGCGTGGTCGCCCGCTGCCGCGGACCATTGTGCCGACGATGTTCGATTCGCGCACGCACGCTTCGCGCGCCTGTCTCGAGCAACTGCGCGAGACGTACGGCGAGAGCGTCAGCGAGGCCGTGATTCCTACCGATACCCAGATTCGCGAAGCGAGCGCGGCGGGCGTGCCCTTGGCATCCTGGCCGGCCGCACGCCGTGGCGGGTTGGCGTATCGCCAGCTACTCGACGAGCTGCTGGCCTTGCCGGCCACTTCCGTCGCGGAGGCAGCCGCGTGATGCGCGCCCTGCAGGACGCCGAGCAGATCGTCGCCGATTACCTGGCGGAACTACTGACGCCTGCGTTGCCGCCGGTCGCACCAGACGCCGAGGTCAAGATCGTTTCGATCGACCCCTGGCGCACCGTACCGATCGACGAGCCCGCGTCGCGTGCCGATAGCCGCTACTTGCTATGCCTCGCCGCAGGCGTGCGCCTCGCCGTGCCGATGGCCGATATCACCCATATGCTGCCGATGCCACCGCTGACGCCGCCGAACACGACGAATCCGATCTGCCTCGGACGCTGGCGCCATCCGAGCGGCGTCGCGCGCGTCGCCGACCTCGCCGCGATCCTCTCGCCGGACATGGCGGGCGCCCACTCGCCGACGCTGATCCTGCTCGGTGATCGCGCCTGGGCGCTGGCCTGCATCGTCGACGAAGAGCCGGTGGAACTCGATGCGGCAGCCATCCAGTGGCGCAAGGGTGCGACCACGCGGCCCTGGCTTGCCGGTATGTCCCAAGAACCCAAGTGCGGCGTGGTTTCAACCACGGCGCTTATCGAATGGCTGGAAAAGGAGCTGGGTCCGTGACTGACACCCTACGCGACGGGCGCGGCGCCTGGCTTGGATTCTCACTGAAGGGACAACGCTACGCGGTGTCGCTCGCCAGCGTGCGCGAAGTGATCCGCTGCGGCGACATCACACCCGTGCCGGGTGCCCCCGACGACGTCCTCGGCATCGTCAACCTGCGCGGCCAGATCGTCCCCGTGCTCGACGGCCGTCGGCGCTTCGGCCTCGAAGGCCGCATCGACGTCACGGAAGAAGATGCCCAGCGCGTCATCGTCTTCGATGACGCCGGCAGCATCGTCGGCATGCGTATCGACGTGATCGGCGACATGCTCGAGTTCAATCCCGCCGACGTCGCCCCGCCGCCGCCCGGCCGCGCCACCCGCCGCGACGACCCCGTCAGCGGCGTCATCACCCGCGACGACGGCTTCATCGCCCTCATCGACATCCCCCGCCTCTGCCGCGCCTGACACCGCAAAACATCGCGCTTCAGCCGACGCTCGCTTTGCGTTACCGTGTCCCGGCATTCAAGGGAATCACCACATGAACCCCGTCATCGGATACGTGCTGATCGCACTGGCCGTCCTCAACCTGGTCGGCCTCCTGCTGCTTTTCCGCCGCTTCGGCACGGCGCCGTTGGCGTCGCCAGCTGCGACCCCGCCGACCCCGGCCACGCTCGCCGCAAGCGCTGCATCGGCTTATGAAGACATCCGTGACATCCGCGAAGAGCCCACGCCGGCCGTTCCACCCGACGCACTAGCCGCGATGCTCCGCCGTCTCGAGAACCGCCTCGGCGATATCGAAGACCAGGTACGCCGGAATCCTGCCGTGACCGTGGCGGGCGAGCCGGGTGCGGCAACCGATCGGGCGCTTGCGCTTGCCCAGCGCCTCGCGCGCCAGGGGGCCTCGGCGAAGGATATTTCCGAGACGTGTGGGATTTCGTTGACTGAGGCGGAGTTGCTGCAGAGGTTGCACGCGCCTCGCTGATTCATTGGATCGAGCGGACTCTAGGGGCGAGGGATATTTGGGCGGCGTTGGGGCTGAAGTGAAATTCCTTCGGCGTTACAAAATGGGGTCGCCGGGACCGCGGCCAGGCCGATGCATCTGGTGAAAAAGCCACGTGGCTACCTCCTGATTCATGAGCCCCGACACGAAAATAGAGTTCCAGTTGTTCTTGCTTCGATGCGAGTCGTCAAGAATGTCAAGTTCCTCTTCTAATATGCTGAGGAAATCCTGAAGGCTCGCTGGATCGTCCTTAAGCGCCCTAATGACCAGGGTCGGTTTTCGACAAAGGTCGATCCACTTGTCGCGGAGGAAGGAGGTTACGGCAGTCTTGGCGACTATGGAGCGGATATGAAATGCGATAGCCGCGCGGTCAGGGTGAGCAGCACCTACGCACAGCCGCAACCCCACTCTTGGAACGGGTCCTAGGTCTTCGAATTCCGCTTCAATCAAGCGTTCGGAGAGGCAATCGTCGTAGTACGGGTGCAGGATGCGCTCGCCTGGATGTTGGCCGATTAGAATTTCACTTCGCTTGCTGTTGCATTTGCAGGCAGGTACAAGGTTTGGAGTGAAGACTGCGAAGGCGCCAAATTTCTTCCGGGGCAGGAGGTGGTCGAGCGTGCCGCGGTGAAGAGAGCCGCACATGGGGCACGTGAGATGCTCCGTCGACGCTCTAAGTTCAGAAATGTGCTTTAGTGCATTTGGCGGCGAATCGTAGTGATCGCTCAGATTCTCAGAAAGGATTTTTGTTACTTTCACCGGCTGTACGACGAATACGTTTCCGCATGCGTTTCTATAGTCGGCGTAGCCGCTAAGAATGTTCGCACTGGCTCGTTTTAACCGAGGGTAGCTTTTGACCTTCTTGGTGACGGCAAGTTCCTTTAGGGCAAGGTCATCGTCATACATAGGAAGCGGTATCTTATTCACCCGTTCGTCCCTCCATCGCTTCTCTCAGGTCACCAAGAAGTTCCAGCGAAAGCTCATCCTTATACTCGGCGTAGAGCGCCTCCCAAGTACTGAATCGGGTTCGTAAGCGATCTTCGACCGACTTCGCCAAGCGCGAGGGTTCATCCTCCCCAAATACAAAATAGGAAATGGCTCCTACGTCGGCCCCGAACGTTCGTAACGCTGGGCGCTCGACACTGACGTCGCCATGCGGACTGGTCCGAAGTACCGTCACTTGATCTCGAAATACTTCTCTAACGAAATAAGCAGAATGTGTCGCGATTATCGCAGCCGATCCTGTCTGTTCAAGCAGGCTATCTAGCAGCGCGACAAATTGACTGATGAAATTGGGGTGCAAATGAGTCTCGGGCTCGTCTAACAAGAGAAGCGAACCGTTCTCTATATGCAAGCTCGCTTGAGTGGCAAAGCGGAGAAACGAAATTTCTCCGCTGCTGAGCGGGTACGCCTGACCGTCGATCACACGAACGGGCTCTGCGCGCGGGTCGATAGCAGCGAAGCTTTCGAGAGCGCTTTCCTCTCCGCCATCAGCGATGGTGGTCAGTTGGAGGAACCTATGGGGGCCGCGTCTGGTAGGTAAACACAGTTGTTCGGGTTGATCGATCGCGCGGATCGACGATAGCAAAATTCTCCATCTTGAGGAGCTGCCGAGTCTCTCTTTGGATCGAACCACTTGAAGTACCTGATCTGACACGCTAACGCCGCGACGGACCGTTCCGGTGCGATTGAGTGTGAATCGTCGATACCATATGCGCGGACGCTTACGCGTGTCCGAAGGAAAGACAGAGCGGGCTTCATTAGTGGGCGCAAATGCAAGGATGCGATTTACAAGAAGTCGACCTTCTGTGCTCCCGTCGCGAAGCGAATCGTTACCATCCAGCGCGGAATGAACTATGCGCCCTAGCGTCTGGCTCTTTCCGACGCCATTCTTGCCGATAATTATCGCGATGCGTTTAGGAAGTGCGGCATTATGATCGAAGTGAAAGGTCAGGTCGTGCGGATTCTGTCGGCCAGGTAGCTGAAAAGTGATGGATATCGACTTGGATAATTTGCGAAATTCCTCGTTCTGAAGGCCTCGGAGTATCGATCCGGCATTCTTATATGCGAAGAAGGAGTCGGTGCTTCTTACAAAGGACTTGAGAAACACATCTGTAGMTGTCGCTGCTGTAGTCCAGTTCACGCCTGCCGATTTAAACTCGGTTAACGCAACAAGATCTTTCATTGACTTCAATACTGTTACCGCGCCGTCCAAGCCAAGATCCTCTACTATTTTTCTGTAAGCATCCATACGCGGAAGCATTGTAAAAAAATGGTGGATGTTGCTCGCGGGGACTGTGAGGCCGTGCGCATCTTGCAGTAGTTTCTCGACCGCTCTGGCTCCATTGGTCTCGCTCCCGGGGGAATCTAGAAAGCCCAGGAACCCTGTCGTTGCGTGAACAGACTCAGGATCCGTTAGGCGGACCCTTATATCCATCTTGGTTTTATATCCAAAGTCGTTCCATTGGTCAGCGCTTGGCACCAGTAGCACAGAGTCTGGAGGAAGATCTTCCGCTAGCGCCACGTGTGGGCCAAAGAAAATCTGAATTTTGCGAGGTTCCTTCTCCATGGCTTTCCTGTTCGAGTTAGTTGTGGTCATTTCGACGGCACCCCGCATTCGGCGGGGGTCTATCCTTGAGGTCGGGACTACTGTCACCCACGCCCAATTCCTTGGCCTTTAGCTGGTAGCGATTCCGACCTATTTTGGCGCCTGCGAACTCACCGATCCCCGCATTCGCGAGCGAATTCGGCAGGGGGTTTCCATGCCGATGCAGTCTGGGGTCGGTCCTCGTTATATAACGTCCGCCACTCGCTGATTTTGCTCCGAGCATTTGCTAACGACAAGAACCAATGCTCGTCCAGGCATTCCTGCCGCAGGCGACCGTTGAAGCTCTCAAGCACGGCATTGTCGGCGGGCGTACCTTGGCGCGACAAGTCCAGTTCCACCCCGGTTTCGTATGCCTATCGGTCCATTGCCTTCTCTGCGAACTCACTGCCGTTGTCAACTTTGATTGCCGCCGGATTACCGCGATGAGCGACTAGGCGTGACATCGCTTCGGCCACGTGTTCGCCAAAGGTAACGCGAGGTCGCGTATACCCCGCATTTGCGGCAAAGCTTGTTGACGGTCACGCCGGCATTGGCCGTACGCAGCAAGCTAATGATCTGTTCGCCGATGGACGCTTATTCAAGCCCAGCATCTTTCTGTCGAAGCTGGTCTACGACTCACATGTGGGAGCGCCGTGGTTTGGTGCTGGCTGGTGTCGCACTGACGGAGCTTCAGGTGCTCACTGTTGCGAACAGCTTTAAACTCACAGAGGTATTTGATCACCCAGCTCCCTTTGCGGGGTGGGCCGGCTGGTCAGGTCCTCCTGTTCAGGAACATCGAGCTCGTTGGTTTAATGCCTGCTCAGACATCGCGCTGCCTATCCCACGGCATTCGCGCATGCGCATGCGTCGCACATTGCAGTCCCATGCGCGTGAGCGCACTGATGGCATCGAGACCCATTGCCATGCGTCGACAATCGACCGTGTCGGACTCATGTACGAGCTCTGCCAATAACTCAGTGACGCCGCGCGCGTACTGAAGCCATTCTGTCGCTTCATTAAGTAAGCCGTGGGCGGTCGCCTCACTGCTGATTTCCATGTTGCATCCGGGATGAACRTGGTCGACCGTGGTCGTTTCCATAGCTTGCTCCATACGAATAACCTCACGATCGACAAGTTGCGGCACGACGCACAGGGCGACGTGCCGCGGATCATGCGGACTCGCGGGTTCATCGACGGCCCGTGTCCGGGCGCCGGGTGGCGTGATTGACGAAGAGATTCGCGGCGACGCGATCTGCCGGCCCGCGTGGCTCGGGGCCTCGTGGGAACGGACAATAACCTGATACGGAGCGGCGTCGCCGCGTTTCGTCAACCGGTACTGCGACGGATGCAGAAGTCCCGGTAACCGATGGGGATGCCGCCTGGGGGGTTCGGCGGGCGAGCGACTGCCGTATGATCGATGTCAATCACGATTGACTCCTGCTTAGTTGATTGTGGCCAGCGGTTCGGGGGTGTTCTCAGCACCCTCGGGCCGCGCTTCTCACCGCATCGAGCGATGGTTGTCTGTGACGCATGCATAGGCGAATGCACAGACAACGAGGCGACCGTAGCAAAACAATGTTGAGTTGTCTGTAGGTGCTCGCAGCAATTGACGTGAGGTGCTGGATTTTTCCGAAAGTCCTCACCTTGTTGCTTTCGTCGCGGCAGCTTTCCATGTAGCTAAATGCCTTGTTTTGCGGGCCGGAATCATCATCGCGCCGAATGATTCGACCGACCGTGGCAGCATCCGCGTTTTGGATGCAGCGGGAATGGGCATGATGCCTCGGTCATGGCGGTGGGGAGCGGGCTTGGGAGGTGTCGGTGCACTGGCGATCGCACCGTATCTGGCTGGCGCATGCATCCTCATGACGTTAGGCCTGCCCTTCAAGCAGCTGAGCTACGGCGTGGCGTATGCGTATTGGCAGGCACTCGATCTGCCGGCCTTCGCGCCATTCGCCACGCGCATCCGCTGGGCGGGTGGTATCGGTTTCATGCTTGCGCCACTCACTTGGGTGGTCTGTCTGATCGTTGCCTCGCGGCATGGTCGTGCACTGGCACCGTTGCACCGCGTCCCCGTTTTCCTTCAGCCTGCGGAAGTGCCGCGTGACGGCACCTGGATGCGGTCTCATCAGCCCATCCTCACCGCTTACGGATTTCGTCGCCTGCGTCTGCCAGCGGGCGAGTCCCTCTTGCTCGCCGCGCAGGATTATCCCGCGACGCATGGCGTCCTCAAGCGTGCCTTACGCGAGGTTCGGGGACCGGTGCTGGTCATCGACCTGGACGGCGCGATGTATCAGGCGACGTCCGGCTGGCGCGCGTCGAGGGGCGAGGTCGTTCGCCTCGCACCGTTCGGTGGCGGTGCACCCTGGAATCCGTTGGCCGACAGCTGGACGCGCGATGGGCTTCGCCACGATGCCCTCGATGCGTTGGCGGCGTGCTGGTACCCCGAACGGCATCGCGAGGATCGCGTCCTCGTCAGTCACGTGCGAGCCGTGTTCCGTGGCCTGATCGCCGCTGTGGACGAGGTGTTGCGTGCGGCGGGCGAGCGCGTGCCACCGGCACCGGGCGACCTCTGGCGACTGCTTGCGCTGAGCCATGGCCGCCTCGATCGCGATGTTCTTTCGGAACTCGCGAAGCAGTCCATGCTGAGCATGGCGACCCGCGATGCACTGCGCGCGTGTGTGGCACTCGACGACGACACCCTGGCGCGGGCGTCGGAGCGCCTGCGTGGATCGTTGAACGTTTTCGCTTACACACACATCGACGCGGGAACGCGTGGCACCGGGTTGTCACTGACCTCGCCAGCGCAGGCGACGGTGTATCTGCATGTTCCGTACGCCAGCCGGCACGATGCGATACCGATCATCGAGGCCCTGGTGGCGCAGTGGCGTGAGCGGGTGCCGCACGAGGATGCACTGGTCGTGGTCCACGGACTGGATCTGCTGCCTGCATTGCCCTTCCTTCAGTCCACCGATGAGCGCCTTCGTTGTATAGCCTCGGTGCGCAGTGTCGCCGCGCTCTTCGAGTCCTACGGCCACGCGGAACGGGCGCTGATGCGCCGCTTCGGTGTCATCGCCATGCATGCGCCGCGCGAACGGGTCCATGCGGAACGCGAAGCGGCGGCGTTGACGCGTCACGTGGCCTATCGCCATGCGAACGCTCAGACGACCTACGCCAAGGCATTACGCACCGAGCAACTGTTGACGCTGCGTCGCGGCGAGCAAGTCGTCTTCGCGCCCTTGTTATCCCATCCCCTGCGTTGCCGAGTCGTCGGTACACGCCGCCGTGCGCCCGCACCACCCTTCGCTATCCAAGGAGAGCCCATGCCGTTCCCCAAGCCGCTAGCGGCCTTGCTGACCGCACTCATCGCCGGCTGCTCGGCGCCGGCACAGAAAGTCGTGGCCGAATCACTGCCATCTCCCTGCGGTCCCATGCCGAGGTACGACGACCCCGAAGGGATAACAGAGGTCGGGGTCGGTCCTCGTCGGTTTTGCCTGCCGGAACGGCTTTTCAATGGGACCCACATACCGTGGGGTCACGGCACTGAGGTTGACTTCGTCCTCGACTGGCCCTCGCTGGAGCCCTTACCCGCTGGTTTCGACATGTACAAGGACAACAGCCGCTTCCTGGCAGCCCTGTCTGTCGGTATGAGCTACCCCGACCGATTGACGGACGAGGAGTTTCGCGTCTTGCCCCGCCGATGGATCGAGCCATTCGATCCCACCGACCCCGAGCAGCTCGCCAATCCCGGTTCGAACCTCCGCCTGCGGATCAAGGGTGAGCCGGTCCACGGACTGACGCCGTATTACACCGATTTCGCCGCACTCCAGCGCTACTACAAGAGGAAGTATGGCCCGGACACGCGGGCAGCTGACCCCGATGGCAGGGTGAGCGACGACTGGTTCATCGACATGGGCCCGGACGGCATTCCGCGCACGGTTCTGAAGTGTTCACCGCAAGCCATTCCGAACGGAGTTCGCATCGAGGGCGATCGCATGGTCGAACTTCGCGATGTCTTCCGGCGCGCTACCTGCGATCACAACTTTGTCATTCCCGAATACCGGGTCAGGGTACACCTGCACTACCAGCGGATAGTTATGCCGGACTGGCAACGGATCGAAACACGCATCCGCACCCTGTTYCGTGAGGGGGAGGTTAATCGATGAAGGCGCGCAACGGATTGACCAAGAAAGACCTGGAAATCCTCGGCCACTACGTAGATACACGAAATCGCGAGCTCTACTGGAACTACCTCGCCGAGCTACCTGGCAACGACGGCTACGGCTTGCTTGCTCTGGGCGTGGTTCGCCACGACAACATGCCCGGTGCCACGGCGAACCTCTATGCGCAGAATTACGCCCGCGAGCACAATGGCAAGGTGCTTAGCGAGCGCGAATGGGACAACTTCGGTGTCGATTTGATTCGCCGTGACCTGGCTTACCGCGACGCTCATATGACGGATGGGCGCGCGGACCGTGCGCTGAATCTGCCCGCGCTCGATATCCGGAAAGCGCACGACGCGTCGTTCGACAACATCGGTGTCGACGCTGACGCCTGGACGCCACGCAAGCTGATCGAGGCCGCACGTCACGCCGGCGAGGCGGAGGCCGCCCTGCGGATCGGCCTTGCCAAGGCGCGCGGTGAGGTAGTGGACGAGCAGGCCATGAAGCACGACATCGTCGATAGCCACGTCGAAAAAGTCTGGTCGAGCATGCTCAACAACGACGCCCTCGGCCTGGAGCGCGGCAAGGACACCTTGATCAACCTGGCAACGGCAGAGGCTATGCCCGTGGCCGAGCGTGCCACCTATGTGCGAGACATGGCGGCCGCCTACCTCCAGGCCCACGGCGAACGCTCACACACCAGCTCGAGCATCATCGGCCGCACGGACCACTACTACGCCCGCGACCGCACGGGCGAATGGGCCGAAATGCATCACGCGCAAGCACCCAACGGCATACGGCTGGACATGATGGACGACGTGAACGACCCGGCCATCCGGCGGCGCCTGGAAAACACCTACCAGCTTCGCCAGGAACGTGCCGCGGCACGCGAGGCGATGCACCCGGACGATCCGGGTCGGCATATGAGCTCGCCGCATCCGCTGGCGACGACGCATCCACGAGCTACCGTGCCCAAGCCGGGCGACGACCCGATCTACGCCGCCATTCGCAATCAGCTGTCCAATGAGGTCTCCGACGACAAGGCCGCCGAAGCAGCCTTGCAGGCGCGGCGGCTCGGCATTCATCACCCGAATCAGCTTGGCGATGTCGATCTCCAAGAGCGGCGCATCGTCAGCGCAGGGATGCATGGAGGGCCCTCGATCGACCTATCGATAGACACCGCCGCACCGCCTAAGGAAGAAAGCCTTGCCCAGGCCACGCAACTCGACCAGCAAGCGGTGGCGATGCGACAGCAGCAGGACATGGAGATGCAAATGCAGATGCAGCAGGTAGCTATGCAGCAGTCGGCGGCTGCTATGAGTCTTTAGAGGGAGGGCGAGGTGGGCTGGCTTTCGCCGATGAATCAGCTCCTACAACGAGCATGATGGGTG
>NZ_JBFUIT010000021.1:0-29457 GCF_056401735.1 Luteibacter sp. P4_D7_3 | reverse complement strand
GGGCTTGCCGTTGTGGCGCAGATAGCTCTTGTAGTCGCGATTGCCCGCGCAGTCGATGGTGAGCAGGGTGCGCAACGCATCGAGCAGGGTCGTCTTGCCGGAGCCATTCGGCCCGACGACGGTGACGATGTTCGTGTCCAGCGGGAGGACAAAGCGCTGCCAGTAATCCCAGTGGACGACCTCGAGGCTGCGGAAATCAAACATCGGCGTTTTCCTCGATTTCGTCCATGGGCTCTTCGTCGTCGTCCAGGTCGTGCACCGGAGCGGACGGCGGGCGCGATGCGGCTTCCGCCAGCAGGTCGCCGAGAGCGCCATCGAGGATCCGCCGTGCGGTGCGCTCGTAATCGAAGGCGAGGTCGAGAAGCGGACCTTCGGCGACCTCACCCTTGCGGCGGATGATGAAGCCGAGTCGATTGAGCGTACCCAGGTTGAAACCGACGCGTGTCTTGCCGCCGAGCTTCTCGCCGAAGTCGGCGAGCAGGGTGCGCTCGGCGATCACCGGCGACACCGTAGGGTCTCGCGGAATAGGCTTCTGCTCGGCGAACATCTGGCTCTGCGATGCGGCGGCTTCGACATCCTGGCGCTCGACCTGGCGCTGCCGCTTCGGCAACACGATCAACGCCCAGATGACGACGAGCAGCGCGACACCGTCGCGGTCCAGCTGCAAGGTGTTGGATATCCAGCTGTCGCTGCCACCGAAGACGGCGCGCTCGCTCTTCCTTGTCACGGCAAGGCCGATGTAGGCGGCATAGGGATGTTCGCGGAGTTCGAGCCCGACCGACTCAAGCCGGCGGTCGAGTTCCTCGCGAAAGGCTTCGTCAAGCAGGGCTTTGCGAGCCTGCACGTCGTCGCGCGGTAACCAGCGCTGGGCGAGCAGCCGGGTAACCAGGGTGGCGGTTTCATCATGCATCGGTGGTGTCCTTCGCGACGGTTCGCGGACGCAGGCGTCCTGCGCTCACCAGCGCGATCTGTGGCAGGTCGGTTTCGATCAGGATCGGTTCGATCTCGAGCGCGAGGGGCAGGCGCGCAAGATCGGCCGTGCCGCCTTCGAGTGCCGCCGATTCGGGGTCGCCGAGCAGGCCGAGCAAGGAAAGGCGATACGCGGACAAGGCATAGTCGTCGCCGATCAGCGTATCGGCGAGTTCGCGCGGGCTCACGATGGCAGCGAGCTCGGCATGCCAGTCTTCGAGGAAACGCAGGTCTTCCTCGTCCATCGGCAGATCGGCGGTGTCCGGTGGTTGTTCGGCGCCAGGGAGTGCCGTGCTTTCGGCGGCGAGGCGTTCGCGCTCGAGCAGTTCGAATTCCGCCACGTCCAGGGCGATCTGGTCGTGGATGAAGGACGCCGGCAAGGGCATCAGCAGCTGACCGTCCTCGAAGGCGGCGAGTGCGTCGACATCCAGTGCGCGCAGCCAGCCGACGAGGTCGGACGAGGACAGGCCCGTACGTCCGAGGTGCACGCGGTGCTGGTCGATCTTGTTGAGTTCGCGCTGGAAGATACCGGCCTGGCGCAGCAGGGCACTCTGCGCTCGACCGACGGCCTGGGCGAGCCGATGCGCCGCCGGTTCCAGCTCTTCCTTCTCGGTGATGCCGGCAACGACTTCGGTGCCTTTCTCGACCCACGTCCAGACTGAATCCAGGCGTTCGGCGGCGCGGCGGATCCGGTGTTCGGAACCCGAGAGGACGGCGCGATCGAAGTCCTCCTTCAGTTCGCTCAGGCGCGACAACAGGTGACCGAGCTCGTCCACCGACACACGGCCGATGGCCTGACCCGCGGCGAGCTGCGCCGTGAGGTAACCGAGGCCGTCGTCATCGTCGTTCTCGAACTCCAGCATGACGGCGAGCGCCGCCAGTGCCTTGCGACCGAGGGGGCCGACGCGATAGCGCTGTGTTTCACCGTCATAGACGAGAAGCTCGTGATCCTTCAGTCGCTGGACCACCGTTTCCAGTTTCACCGCGTCGACAAAGGCGAGATGGTCGCGAATCTCCTGCGGCGTCCACTCCGAGGCATGCGAGCGTGCGCCGAGTGTGCGCAACACCAGCAGGCGCAGCAGCACCTGGGCCTCGCTGCCGTGGAACAGGGCGGAAAACGCACGCAGCAGGCCTCGCCCGCGCAACAGCGGGAAGACGGCAGGAAGGTCCTCGGCGACGAAGCCGTCGCGGAAGAGATCCTGCAGGCGTTCGTCGTGGAGGGTGGTGTCGGTCGGTCCGCTCAACGTCAGCGACGGTCGACGCCGACGAAGCGAAGAAACTCGCCTCGTGTGCGGGGATCTTCGCGGAAGCTGCCAAGCATCTGGCTGGTCACCATGGAGACGCCACGCTTGTGCACGCCACGGGTGGTCATGCACTCATGGCTGGCATCGATGACCACACCGACGCCGCGGGGGCGCAGGGTGTCTTCGATGCAGTGGGCGATCTGCGCGGTGAGCTTTTCCTGCACCTGGAAGCGGCGGGCGAAGCCGTCGACGACGCGGGCGAGCTTGCTGATGCCGACGACGCGGTCGGTCGGCACGTAGCCGACGTGGGCGCGACCGATGATCGGGGCCATGTGGTGTTCGCAGTGGCTTTCGAACTCGATATCGCGAAGGACGATCATCTCGTCGTAGCCTTCGACTTCCTTGAAGGTGCGGCGCAGGTATTCGGCGGGGTCTTCGTCGTAACCCTTGAACCAGTCCGAGTAGGCCTTGACCACGCGCTTGGGCGTATCCAGCAGGCCCTCGCGCTTGGGATCCTCACCCGCCCAGATCAGGAGCGTGCGTACCGCTTCTTCGGCCTGTTCACGGGTGACCGGACGGGACTTGGCGTCGTCGCTCATCGGGAGGGATTCCTTGGGCTGCAAACGCTCATTATAAGGAATGTAGGAGCCGATTCATCGGCGATGGGTGCTCGCGGCCATCAGTCCTCGGACTGATCGGGCGTGGCGTCGGCCTCGGTGTCGTCGAGATCGGCCGGCAGCTCCAGTAAGGCTTGTGACTGGTCGCCGGTCAGCGACTCGACGCCGCGAAGCTTGCGCTCGATGGCGCGTGTCCGGGTGCCGGCGCTGTCGATGCTGTTGCGCACCGTATCCAGCTGCTTGCGGGTCTTTTCCAGCACCGTGCCGAACTTGCTGAACTCGTTCTTGACCGCGCCCAGCACCTGCCACACCTCGGACGACCGCTTTTCGATCGCCAGGGTACGAAAGCCCATTTGCAGGCTGTTGAGCAGGGCGGTGAGCGTGGTGGGACCGGCGATGGTGACCCGGTAGTCGCGCTGTAACTGATCGGACAGCCCTGGTCGACGGATTACCTCGGCATAGAGGCCTTCCGTGGGCAGGAACAGGATGGCGAAGTCGGTGGTGTGCGGCGGAGCCACGTATTTGGTGTGGATCCGTTTGGCCTCTTCACGCACACGCAGTTCGAGCGCTTTGCCGGCGACGAGAACCCCTTCGGCATCCGCGGCGTCCTGGAAGTCGAGCAGGCGCTGGTAGTCCTCGATCGGGTACTTGGCGTCGATGGGCAGCCAGACCGGCGTGCCGTCTTCGGTGCCGGGCAGGCGGATCGCATATTCCACGCGGTCGGCGGAGCCGGGAACAGTGGCGACGTTGGCGGCGTACTGCTCCGCCACCAGGATCTGTTCGAGCAGGGCGCCGAGCTGGACTTCGCCGAAGGTGCCGCGGGTCTTCACGTTCGTCAGCACGCGCTTCAGGTCGCCGACGCCCGCGGCCAGGGCCTGCATCTCGCCGAGGCCACGCTGGACGGCTTCAAGGCGCTCGGAAACGAGCTGGAAGGACTGCCCCAGGCGGGTTTCCAGGGTGGACTGCAGCTTCTCGTCCACGGTGGCGCGCATCTGTTCGAGCTTGGCCGCGTTGTCCTGCTGGATGGCCGCCAGGCGGGCCTCCAGGGTGGCGCGGATCTCGCCGAGACGTTTCTCGTTGTCGGTGGTCAGGGCGGTGAAAMGCTGGTCGAGCAGTTCGCCGAAGTGCTTGAGCGTGAGCGCGGATTCTTCGCGGGTCTTGCGTGAGTCATCGGCCAGGCCCTGGCGCAGCGACTGCAGGCCGGTATCGGTGCGCTCGGTCAGCTGGTCGAGGCGGCGTCCGAAGCCTTCGATGCGCTCGTGCTGCCGCTCGGCGGCCAGCTGCATCTGCTCCTGAACGTGCGCGCGGAACTGGTTGAAGCTCTCGCCGAGCTCGCCACGGCCGGCACGCTGTTCGTCGCGCAGCACGCCTTCGAGCCGGCGGGTGTCTTCGCGCAGGGCGTCGAGGCGGCCGGCGTTGCCGTCGTCGTGTTTTCCGCGGGAAAGCACGACGAGAAGAAGGGCGATGCAGGCAATGGCCAGCACCAGGAGGACAATGAGGAGGATGCTTTCGAGCGTCATGGGGCGAGAGGGTACACCGGCTTGTGTGGGAGCCGGCTATGCCGGCGATGGGCGCTGCGGCTAAACCGCTCCGTTGGCTTTTCGCCGCTGAAGCGGCTCCCACATGGCTGCGATCGCCGATGAATCGGCCCTACAGAGGGTAGGGCAGTCTCGCGCCGGAGCGTCTCAGAGTTCGCGATTGCCCACGATGACGACATCCGCCGGGCGCTTCGCGAACAGGCCCACGGCGACGACGCCGACGATCTGGTTCAGCGTGGCCTCGAGTTCCACGGGCTGGGTGATGTGCCAGTTGTGCACATCGAGGATCCAGTTGCCGTTATCGGTGACGACGCCATCGCGCCACACCGGCTGGCCGCCGAGGGCGACGATCTCGCGGGCCACCAGGCTGCGCGCCATCGGAATCACCTCGACCGGCAGGGGAAACTTGCCGAGGACGTCCACCTGTTTGGTGGAGTCGATGATGCAGACGAACTTGTCGGACGCGGCAGCCACGATCTTCTCGCGAGTGAGTGCCGCACCACCGCCCTTGATCAGACGCCTCTGCGGATCACACTCGTCGGCCCCGTCGACATAGAGGTCGAGGCGGCCAGCGGCATTGAGATCGAGGACATCGAAGCCAAGTTTGCGCAGGCGATCGCTGGAGGCTTCCGAGCTGGATACTGCGGCCTTGATCTTGTCGCGGAAGGGCGCGAGCGCATCGATGAAGAAGTTCACCGTGGAGCCGGTGCCTACGCCGATGATGCCGCCCTTGAACGTGCCGTTCTCGACATAACGATGCACGGCGGTCTCGGCGGCAAGGCGCTTCTCGTTGTCCTGGCTCATGGCTTTTCCAGCGTAAGGATGAAATCCCAGTCGCTCTTGGCGACCGGCATGACCGACAGCCGGTTGCCTTTGCGCACCAGCGGCATGTCGGCGAGTTCGTCGCGGTTCTTCAGTTCTTCGAGCGAAATCGTGCGTGCGAGCTTGCGCTCGAACTTCACGTCGATAAGCATCCACCGCGGTTCCTCGCGTGTGGCTTTCTCGTCGTAATATTTCGATTTCTTGTTGAACTGGCTCTCGTCCGGATAGGCCGGTGAAGCGACCGATGCTATGCCGACGATGCCGGGGACATCCGTGTTCGAGTGGTAGAAGAAAATTTTGTCGCCGACCTTCATGCCGTCGCGCATGAAGTTGCGCGCCTGATAGTTGCGAACGCCATCCCAGGGTTCGCTGCCTTTACGCTTCAGGTCGTCGATGGAAAAAGCATCCGGCTCGGATTTCATGAGCCAGTAATTCATAGGGCGTTGCCCGTGCAGTCGATCAGCTCTTTGTCGGTCGCGATGTAGTCGAGCGAGATATCCCACTCGGCGGTCGTGATCGCATCCAGTTCCTGGAAGTGGTAGCCGACGCCGACAAGCAGGGGCTGCGCCGGGCGTTGCTGGCCGTGCAGGAACTCGAAGCTGCGGTCGTAGTAGCCGCCACCGAAGCCGAGGCGATTGCCCTTGCGATCGAAACCCAGCAGGGGTACCAGCACGAGGTCCAGCTTGTTCGCCTCGACGATGCGCTCGGAGGCCTTCGGCTCGGGAATGCCCATGTCGTTGGATTCGACAATCTCACCCGTGGTCCACGGGGCGAAGGTCAGGCGGCGTTTGCCACCCGATTTGGTCACGATCGGCAGGTAAAAGGTCTGGCCGCGCTCGGCGAGCGGCGCAATGGCCATGTTGAGCGGGAGCTCGCCACCGGTCGCCCAGTAGCCCGCAACGTGTTTGTCGGTGAGGAATTCGGGCAGCTGCTCCAGCGAGTGGCGCAGGCCCTGGGCCGCCGCAACGCGCTCGGCCGGCTTCAGCTGGCGTCGGCGCTGGACGAGGTCGGCTCGAAGTTCGCGTCTCTCGGGAAGCTTTGACATGGGGGACTCAGCTGAACGGCACGGTCGAAGGTTGCCGTCGAGCCGCCCCAGCCGGTGCCGCGACGGGGGCGCTGACCGGCCCTGCGGCCGATCGGCTGATTAAGGAGAGGCGTTCTCCGCGATGCCGCTGCGCACCAAACGACCTTGATCCAAAGGATCAGGTGGGAGAGCCACGCAGCATTTAGGCTTTCCGCACGAAGGCGGACATGCACAACAGCCACGAATAGCCGACCCGGGGTCGTATGTAGGAACAAGGCAAATGTAAAGTGCGCTGGCGAACACCGCAGGGAACGCCTGCCGCTATTTTACCGGTGCGTCGAGCAGACCATCAAGCTTCTTGCGAAGGGAAGCCAATCCGTCGGTCAGCACCTGTTCCTGCGACTCGTGCTCCTTTCTGAGCGAAAGCAGCTCGTGGGCGATGCTGACGGCCGTCAGGACGGCGATCCGGTCGAAACCGGGGGCCTTGGCATTGGCTTTGAGCTCGCGCATCTTGCCGTCGAGAAACTGGGCGGCGGCGATCAAACCGGCCCGTTCCTCCGGCGCGCACGCGATATGGAACTCGCGGTCGAGGAGGCGGAGGGATACCGGTTCGCTGGCGGTGGCATTCATGTGACAGATCAGCCCGTGTTCTCGAGCGCCTTGAGGCGCTGGATCATCGCTTCGACGCGGCCGCGCGCCTGTTCGTTGCGCGCCATGAGTCCCGCCCGTTCGTTGGCCAGCTGTTCCTGGCTATGCCGCAGGCTGCGGTTTTCCTCGTTAAGGCGGCGAACGGTATCGACGAGCCGGTCGAGCGTCGCGCTCAGGGCTTCCACTTCGGTCTTGAAGGCGTCCGGGTTCGTCATGCGCGGACTATAACAGGACGTTCGCGCTTGTCGGCAGGGGGTGATGGCACCTGTATTAGACTGCGTAGCAAAGTTATCGAGGAGTACCCCCATGTCCGCCAATCAGACCGTCGATCCCGAAGAGATCGCCGAACTCATCGGGCGCTGCAAGCTGGCCATGTCGGTGAGCGAATTCCATGGCGCCCTGGTGGGTTACATCAGCGCCGGTGGCCGTTTCCCTCACGGGTCGGTGCTGGCGGCGCTCGAACTCGAGCCCGACCAGGCACCTACGGCGGAAGAGCAGGCCATGCTCACCCGGCTCCGTCACCAGACCGAAGAATGGCTTGCCGACCTCGACCTGACCTTTTCGCCCTGGTTACCCGACGACGACGCGCCGATCCACGAGCGTGCGGAGGGTCTGAGCGAGTGGGCCGAGGGCTTCCTCGGCGGTTTCGGCCTGGGCGGTTCGCCCGAAACCAACAAGAGCATGAGCGAAGAAGCGCGTGAAGTGCTTACCGACATGGCGGGTATCGCCACGACGGAGTTCGAGTTCGACAAGGACGATGACGTCAACGACGAAAACCTGACCGAAATCGAAGAGTACGTCCGCACCGGTGCCCTGCTGTTGCACGCCGAATTCAGTCGCGTATCACGACCGGCCAGCGACACCCTGCATTGATCGCGCCCGCGGAGTACGCCCGGCGCCGCCGGGAGCTGATGCGCATGGCGGGCGAAGATTCGGTACTGATCCTCGCCGCCGCCCCCGAGCGCATGCGCAACGCCGATGCCCCGTGGCCGTATCGGCAGGACTCCGATTTTCACTACCTCACCGGCTTCGGCGAACCCGAAGCCGTGCTTGCCCTGTTGCCGGGCCGGGCCCATGGCGAAACCGTGCTGTTCTGCCGGGAACGCGACGCCGAGCGCGAGCGCTGGGACGGCGAGCGCATGGGCACGGATCGTGCCGCACGCGAACTTCGCCTCGATGACGCCTTTCCCATCGACGACATCGACGACATCCTGCCCGGGATGATCGAGGGCAGGGCGCGGGTGTACTGCCACTTCGGCCAGGAGCCGGATTTCGACGCCCGCCTGCTTGGGTGGATCCGCCGGCTGCGTACCGCGCGTGGCGGCGGCGTCGTGCCGAAAGATCTGGTCGCGCTGGGGCATTTGCTGCACGACCTGCGCCTGTTCAAGTCGCGCGACGAACTCGCCCTGATGCGACGCGCTGGCGAAGTCGCCGGCGCGGCCCACATCGCCGCCATGGCGTTGGCACGCCCCGGGGCAGCCGAATATGAAATCGAAGGCGAGATCCTTCGCAGCATCCGCAGCCAGGGCGCGGTGCCGGCGTTCCCGCCGACCGTCGCCGGTGGCGCCAACGCCTGCATCATGCATTACCAGGCGAATCGGGCCACGCTCAAGGATGGCGAGCTGCTCCTGATCGATGCCGGCGCCGAGGTGGACTGCTATGCCTCGGACATCACGCGTACGTTCCCGGTCGGTGGGCGTTTCACCCCGGCCCAGCGCGCGCTCTACGACATCGTCCACGAGGCGCAGCTCGCCGCGATCGACGCGGTGCGCCCGGGGCTCTCGTTCGGCGCGGCACACGACGCCGCTGTCCGCGTTATCGCCGAAGGTCTCTGCGCCGTCGGCATCCTCAAGGGCGGCGCCGACCGGGCCATCGCCGAGGGAAGCTACAAAACCTACTTTCCCAGCAAGACCGGCCACTGGCTCGGTCTCGACGTACACGACGTGGGTGATTACCGCATTGACGGCGAACCGCGCGTGCTCGAGGAAGGCATGGTCGTCACCGTCGAACCCGGCATCTATGTCCCGCCGAACGACAAGGCCGTCGACGAGCGCTGGCGTGGCATCGGCATTCGCATCGAGGATGACGTGGCCGTGACCAAGGGTGCACCGGACGTGCTGACCGCGATGGTCCCCAAATCCCCCGACGCCCTGGAACGCTAGACGACGGCGCCTGTGGCATGGGCACTGCGCGTTGTGGGAGCCGATTCATCGGCGATCCCGCGGCAGCGGGCCAAGGATGCCGTTCCCTCACACCTTGAGGTAAATGCCTCGCTTGTCCATCCAGCGGACGACCAGCCACCAGATGGCGACGAAGACCACGCCCCAGGCGGCCGAAGGCGCATAGGGGCCGAAGAGTGGCGTCATCCAGGAAGCGAAGGCCCACTGGTACAGGGGCACGGTGACCCCGAGCGCGATCAACRGGTAGACCATCAGCCCGGAACCCGCATAAGCGGCGATCGCATTGACACCGAAAGCGCGTCCTGGAAGTTTCCAGCCGCGCAGGTCGACCAGTACGTGAAAAAGGGCCAGCAACGCGAAGGACCACCCGCCTGTCCACAGCACGTAGCTCGGCGTCCACAGGTTCTTGTTGAACGGCCACAGCGGCTGCAGCAACCAGCCCGTCACGGCGCAGATGACGGCGGCGATAATCAGCCGACGCGTATCGCCTGCGCGAAGCCACGCCCCTGCACGCATGCCGAGCAGCGTGGTCGCCAGCGCGGGTAGCGTAGCCAACAGGCCTTCGGGATCGTGGCCGCGCCCCGTGGCGGGGTCGGTGATGTAGACGAAGTGTCCGAACACGGTCGTATCGACGCGGCTCACGACGTTGATCCAGGGCTCGAGCGAGCCCCCGGCCAACAGCAACACCCCGTACCCCACCAGGAGCGCGACGCCGATGGCGTCCCGCGTGCGCGGCCGCGTATGCACGGCGAGCAACGCCGCCGCGGCGAAACAGATGCCGATCCGTTGGAGCACGCCTGGAATCCGCAGATGCGCCTCCGGGATCGCAGCCCACGCCATGAGGTTCAACACCAGGCCCAATCCGACGATGCGCGCAGCGCGGCGCAACGCCGCATGCCGAATCGGTGCACGTTCCGCACCGGCCTCGATGCGTGGCACGATGGCCAACGAGACCGACACACCCACGATGAAGAGAAAAAGGGGAAAAACGAGGTCGGTCGGCGTGCAGCCGTTCCACTCGGCGTGCTCCAGAGGCCACCACACATGGCCCCAATCGCCCGGATCGTTGACCAGAAGCATCGCCGCAACCGTCATTCCACGTATGACATCGACTGAGGCATAGCGCACTTTATTCAAGGACATCCCGGGGATAGGCTTAGGCTGGAAGAGGAAACCGAAGGATACGCGGTCAGCCGGTTGCGACAATCGGCCATGGATCGCGCTCGTCGTCCCGGGCATACGATGTCCGGCAGATGGTCAGGGAATCGAGGGAGTCGCACCGATGGTTGTGGAGGTTGCACCCGGGCGCCGCCGCTGGCGCGACAAGAAGCCCCTGCCGAGGCTGGCCCTCGAGCTGTCATTGATCGTCGTCGCCAAGCTCGCCCTGCTCATGCTCATCTGGTACGTGGCCATCCGGCCGTTACCCCGCGCGGACGTCTCGCCCGCCGGTGTCGGAAGGATGCTCGCGCCCGCTTCCGCCTCTACCCAGGGATCCCAGCCATGATCGTCGACCCCGATGTCGTCGGCCTGTCGCGCCTGCAGTTCGCACTGACGGCGCTGTATCACTTCCTCTTCGTCCCGCTCACGCTCGGCCTTGCTTTCATGCTCGCCATCATGGAGAGCGTGTATGTGATGACCCGCCGCGAAGTATGGAAACGCATGACCCAGTTCTGGGGCGTGCTGTTCGGCATCAACTTCGCTATGGGCGTGGCCACGGGCGTGACCATGGAGTTCCAGTTCGGGACGAACTGGGCGTACTACTCGCATTACGTCGGTGACATCTTCGGCGCGCCGCTGGCCATTGAAGGAATGATGGCCTTCTTCCTCGAGGGCACGCTGGTCGGCTTGTTCTTCTTCGGCTGGGATCGCATCTCGCCGCTGAAGCACATGCTGGTGACCTGGTTCCTCGCGTTGGCGACTAGCCTCTCCGCGCTGTGGATTCTCATCGCCAATGCATGGATGCAGAACCCGGTCGGTGCCGCGTTCAATCCACAGACCATGCGCATGGAAGTCACTTCGTTCAAGGAGGTGATCTTCAACCCTGTCGCACAGTCCAAGTTCGTGCACACGGTGAGCGCGGGTTACACGATGGGTGCCATGTTCGTGCTGTCGATCAGTGCGTGGTACCTGTTGCGCGGCCGTAATGTGGATTTCGCAAAGCGCTCGATGACGGTGGCCGCCAGCTTCGGTCTCGCCGCCTCCTTGTCGGTCGTCGTGCTGGGCGACGAGTCCGGTTACACCGTTTCCGAGAACCAGAAGATGAAGATGGCCGCGATCGAGGCCATGTGGGAGACCGAGCCGGCGCCGGCCTCGTTTACCCTTTTCGGCATACCGGATACGACGGCGCGAGAGACGCACGCTGCCATTCGCGTGCCCTGGGTGATGGGTCTGATCGGCACGCGATCCATCGATCAGCCGATCCCCGGTATCGCCGCGCTGGTCGACGACGCGAAGATCCGCATCGCGGACGGTATCAAGGCCTATGACGCCATGCTCGTGTTGCGAGAGAACAAGGGCGACGAGCAGGCGAAGGCCATTCTCGCCGCGCATGACAAGGACATGGGTTACGCGCTTCTCCTGAAACGCTTCATGGACGATCCGCGAAAGGCCACGCCAGCGGATATCCAGAAGGCGGCCGATAGCACCATCCCGAATGTGCCCGTGCTGTTCTGGTCGTTCCGCATCATGGTGGCCTGCGGCATGTACTTCATTTTCCTTTTCGCCTATGCGTTCTGGCGTTCCACCCAGCGGCGCCTCGATGGCCGCGGCTTCCTGAAGGTGGCGCTATGGAGCCTGCCACTGCCGTGGGTCGCTGCGGAACTGGGATGGATTGTCGCCGAGTACGGGCGGCAGCCGTGGGCGATCGAAGGCGTCCTGCCGACGGCGCTGGGTGCTTCTTCGCTGACGGCGGGGCAGGTCTGGATTTCGCTCGGCGGGTTCGTGTTGTTCTACACGGCGCTGGCGTTTGTTGACGGCTACCTGATGCTCAAGTTCGCCCGCAAGGGACCGGACGGCCTCGGCATGTGGCCGAAGCGACCGGATGCTATTCCCGTCACCGCGCAGACGGTCTGAGGAGAACGCCATGTTMGATTACGAAACACTGCGGGTGATCTGGTGGGCCCTCATCGGCATCCTGCTGATCGGCTTTGCGATCATGGACGGCTTCGACTTCGGGGTGGCCGCCTTGCTGCGCATCCTTGGCCGTGACGAGCACGAGCGAATCGTTCTGCTGGAGACGATCGAACCCACCTGGGAAGGTAACCAGGTGTGGTTCATTCTTGGCGGCGGTGCGGTGTTCGCCGCGTGGCCGCTGCTCTACGCGGCGTCGTTCTCCGGCCTGTACGTGGCGATGTTCGTCCTGCTTGTCGCCTTCATCATTCGTCCGGTCGGCTTCAACTTTCGCGAGAAGGTGGACGATCCGCGCTGGAGGGCGGTGTGGGATACCTGCCTGATCGCATCGGGTGTGATCGTGATGCTGGTTTGTGGTGTGGCCTTCGGCAACTTGTTCCTTGGCTTGCCGTTCCATTACGACGGTGATTTGCGAATGACATGGGACGGTAGTTTCTTCCAGTTGTTCCGGCCGTTCGCGCTGCTTTCCGGGCTGGTGAGCCTCAGCATGCTGCTCGCGCACGGTGCGAGCTGGGCGGCGATGAAGGCTGATCACGTGATCGCGGAACGCGCGGCGAAGGTCTCGCGCATGGCTTCCGCGGTGTACATCGTGCTGTTCGTGCTCGCAGGCATCTGGCTGGCTTACGGCATCCCGGGCTACGCCGTCTCCGGGCCGGTGGTGACGGACGCCATGTCCAATCCGATGAACAAGCAGGTTGCCGTGGGCGGGACCTGGTTCGCCAGTTACCTCACGCATCCGTACTTCTGGGCAGGTCCTGTCGTTGCCTTCATCGGCGCCCTCGGCTTGCAGCTATTCGTCGGAAAGCGCGGCTTCATGGGTTTCTTCTGCAGTTGCCTTGCAGTAGCCGGCACCATTCTCTCCGCGGGGTTCGCACTGTTCCCCTTCCTCATGCCCTCGGCAGCCGACCCGACCTCGAGCCTCACGGTATGGGATGCGTCGTCCAGCCTCGGCACGCTGCTGATCATGCTCGGTGTCACCGTCGTCTTCATTCCGCTGATCCTGCTCTACACCGGCTGGGTCTACCGCGTCATGCGCGGCCGGGTCACCCTCGAACACGTGCGCAAGTCGCACAGCATGTACTGAAGGAGCAATAGAGCCATGTGGTATTTCGCCTGGATACTAGGCCTCGGCCTGGCCGCCGCCTTCGGCATCCTCAACGCGATGTGGTACGAGGTGCACTCGGATGACGAGGCTACGCTGAAGCGGGATCCGATGCCTAAGCACGAGGGGCCGTAAGAGCGGCGGCTGATTGACCGGGTGATGCGCTGGATCGCACCGGATAACCGCTGATGCGATCCAGGCCGCCGGTGGCGAGCTCAGCCTTTCACGCACCTCAACTGATAGGTCACAGGTTCCGTACGCAGCCCCTCGAAGTCTTTAGCTTCGACGCGGAATTCGACCGGTGGCTTTGATTCGTCACCACGCCAGCACAAGTGACTGAATCGGTACGCGTCTGCCTCCTTCTTGCTGTAGACGGATCGGATCGTCGGGCTACACGTTTTGCCCTCAGGGCAGTCGAGCTTTGTTGAAATGAGATGTACCGGGTAGACAGGATTCCCGGAAATCGCGATTGGCATGCGGAAGTCCTTGCCCACCACGGCCGTCATCGGCTCCGCTGGCTTCACGATGAAGGGTGCGCATATCGCTCCTTCACGGAAGAGCCGCATGCCCTTGGCAAGACCTCTCATTGACAGCTTTTGAAAGGTCGGGTCTTGGAGGAGCTTTGCATCGGCCAAGTTTGTGTGGAAGCCGACTTCCACGATCATGGAAGGGACCTTTGCGTAGGAGTTCTCGCCCTTATCCTGAACGACAGACGGATCTCGCGGGACTGTGAAGTTGGCGAACTGAGGGTCTGAGTGAATCGCTTCCCTCATGCCACACAGCGAAAGTTGTGCGAGCCGGAAATCCCCGGGCCGTCCAGGGTGCACGAGGATGCGTGTTCCGGTGGCGGCGGGTTTGTCGGCGTTGGTATGGATATGTGCTACCGCATCCGCCCCGATCAAATTTGCATAGAAGGGGCGGCTTCTGATGTCTTGGTGCATTTCTCGACGCGGGTCGGTGCTCTCTGGTTTACTGTTCCATATCTCGGGATTGCCTGGCTGCCAGTTCTCAAGAACGTATCTGGCGGCCAAGCTGTTCCACGGTTTGCCGCTTGGCTGGTGTACAAGGCCGACGTCTGCTCCCCTGATTCGAATCGGGTCTGCGCCATTCCGCTCGGTAAAGAAGGAGAGCTCTCTTGCGAAGACGGTGGTAATTTCATCCTCGAGGATGCCATTGACCCAATCCCTCTGCGTGATCCATTTGAAGTTCTTATGGAAGTAAGCGCCGTGACCGGCGGAGACGACCACTTTCGGTCGTACGGCCTGCGCAGCAGAAACATGCCCCGTCGGGAGGGCCGGACGTTCCGCCTCAGGGGCTATCTGGTTGAACCAGTAGTCCATGTCGTAGCCGCCGATAAGCCACTTGGTCGTATTGAACCCAGGAATGGCCGCCGTCAGGTCCTCCATTCCGACTCTGATGTGCGACATGAAGTCCTCAAGCTCAAGTCCTCCGACGTCCCTGCTGAAGCTGGTGTCGATGGCTAGCACGACCGCGTTTGATGGTCGATCGATTCTCGCGTGCACGACAATAGGTCGCCGATCTTCCTCGAAGAACTTTTGGCTGTTCGCGATTTCGTTCGCACGATCGTCTATCTGCTTTTCGAGCAGTTGCCATTGAAGCTCGGTCATCTCGGCTGCCGGCAGAGGCGGGTCCTGCGCTACGGCGGGGGCAGAGAAGCAAACTGCGGCGGTAAGCGCCGAAGCGAGCAATCCTTTCTGCACCGCGCGCATGCAAAGGCGGGCTTGAAGCGGGTTCATGTCGGTGTCCTGGCAAGCCGCTTATGCGGCTTGACCATGCTCGACAGATCGCCGGGGCTTCGATGCCAGCCGCGCTAGCGAGACATTGTCGTCCCTGGCTTTGTAGGAGTGGGGCGTGCCCGCAAGAGCGGGAAAGGGTGTGGCGAGCACCCTTTCGCCGATGAATCGGCTCCTACAGAATCACATCCAATCAGATCAACTCAAACGCATCGCGGGTGAGGTTTTCCGGCTCGCCAGTGGTGCACACCACGTCATCTTCGATGCGGATGCCGCCGTACTTGCGAAACGCGTCGACCTTGGCCCAGTCGATGTCGTTGGAGAACGGCTTGTTCTTCAGCTCGGCCAGCAGCATGTCGATGAAGTAGATGCCCGGCTCGATGGTGACCACCATGCCGGCCTCGAGGTTACGCGTGAGGCGCAGGTAGGGATGGCCTTCCGGCTTGGCGATGGTGCCACCGGTTTCGCCGGCGGCGAAGCCGGCCACGTCGTGCACCTGCAGGCCGATGCCGTGGCCGAGGCCGTGCGGGAAGAACGCGGAGGAGACGCCGGACTCGACGGCACTTTCCGCGCTCATGCGAATGAAGCCATGTTCGCGCAGCACGCCGGCCAGCACGTGGTGGGCATGCACGTGCAGTTCGGGGTAGCTCTGGCCTGCGCGCACGTTCGACACGAACGACTGCTCTGCCGCATCGACCGAATCGATCAGCGCCTGGAACTCACCGAAGTTCTTGCCGGCATACGTACGCGTGATGTCGCTCGCGTAGCCGGAGGCACTCGCGCCCGCGTCGATCAGGAAGGAGCGGCTTTCGGCCGGCGCCTTGCGATCGAAGTTGGTGTAATGCAGCACGGCACCGTGCTCGTTGAGTCCGACGATGCTGGCATACGGCAGTTCCGCATCGATCTGGCCGACGGCCTTCAGGTACGCGAAGTGAATGCCGAGTTCGCTCTCGCCGTTGCGGAACGCCTGCTCGGCCGCGCGGTGACCCCGCGTGCCGCGGCGGCTGGCTTCGCGCATCAGTTCGATTTCGTAGGGCGTCTTGAACGCGCGGTGGTAATGCAGGTGGTCGATCACCGCGGGAGGATTGTTCGCGCAGACCTCGTCCAGCGCGCAGTACTGGTCGCCGATGATCGCCGAGCGGGCGAGCGACTGCGGCAGTTCGGCGATCGCATCGGCCGGCTTGCGCACGACGACGATGTCGAAATGATCGACCCAGTAGCCCGACGGTGCTTCCGGCACCACGTGCCAGTAGTCGCGCGGCTGCAGGAAGATCAGCTTGGGCTTCTCGCCCGGCGTGTAAACCAGCCAGCTGCCCGGCGCGTCGACCAGCGGCAGCCAGTGCCTGAAATGAGGATTGGCGATGAAGGGGTAGTCCTGGTCGTCCAGGAACTTGGTGATCGGTCGGCCGGCCGGGACGATGAGGTGGTCGAAACCGCCGCGCGCCAGCGCCGTATCGGTGCGCTCACGCAGGGTGGCGAGGTGCTGCGGGTAGAGCGCGGCCAGCGCGTCGTTCATCGTCGATCTCCGGGGGCAGGGGAATGGGGCAAACGCCAATGGTGCGCCTCGACGACCCGGTAGCCAAGCCTTGGCAGGAGCCGATTCATCGGCGATGGGTGCTCGCGGCGACCTGGCCTGCTGCCGCGGGATCGCCGATGAATCGGCTCCTACAGGGGTCGAGCGGCGGCGCCACGGCCCCTGGCGGCGGTGCCGGGGCCCGGCGGCACTACGCCTTGGCGTAGACCACGGCGAAATCGCCGGCCACGTCGCCCAGGCGCTGGCGCAGCAGGGTGGCGAAGTGGTCGTGGCTGCCGTCGGTCAGGCTGCGCAGATGCGCGCCGTACAGGGTGATGGCGAAGTGGCCCACGGCGAAATCATGGGCGGGGGAGCGCCACAGCGTGAGCGGCGTCCAGGCGGCGCAACCGGGGCAGGCTACGTAGGCGGAGTTGGGTGCGTCGCACCACACCGCGAGGGCTTCTTCCAGCGCTTCGCTGCCCTCGTCACCCGGGGCCAGGGGCTGGCGGCATTCCGGGCAGCGGATGGTGAAACTGCCGTCGTAGCGGCAGAAGATGCCGTTTTCCGGGCCGCCCTCGATCAGATGCGAACCGCCGTGTTCATCGTCCCGCCAGCGGTGGCTGCTGGCATGCAGGCCGATGGCATAGACGCCGGTTTCCTCGGTCAGGCGTTCGTCGAGCACGCGAAAACGCGGCTCGCTTTCCACTTCGTAGACCGACGAGATCGTGCCGTCGCCGACCAGCCGCAGGTAAAGGCCGGTTGCGGCGGCCGCGGCGTCGTCGCGTTCAAGGTCGGTGTCGACCAAAATAGTTGTGGCATCGCTCATGGTGGGCGATGGTGATCCCCTGTGCGGTGCGTCGTAAAGCATGGTCGCGACCTCCCGTTCAGTCCGGCGGCGGACCGATCCATTCGTCGATAGCGCGAACGTCGTCGTCGCTGGCGGCCACGATGCGGTAGCCAGCCCAGAATTGCCCGGCGGAAGCGGCGGGTTCGTGCCACTGCTCCTGGATACCGATCTCGACCCGGTGCTCGCGGTGCTGGGCGTCCGGCAGGGTGAAGCTCACCTGGTGCACGGCGCCGCTACGCGGGGCCTGCGTCGCCAGCACCATCATGCCGGTGGCGGAAAGATTGCCGAGTTGGCCGATCACCCGCTCGGTCATGCCGTCCACGATGGGCATGGGCGAGGTGACCCGCTTGCGCGGCGCGCGGCGTTGTTCGAATTCGCGGGTCATGCGTGGCCTGCCATGCGTGCTTCGTGCAGCCCGTCACGGCGCAGGCTGCGCGCCACGGCCTGCCAGGCGCGATCGATGAAGGACATGCGCTGTTCCCGCCATTCGCGAGCCTCGCCCGTCGCGATAAGGCGGGCCAGCCTTGTGAGGTCGATATCGTCGGTGCGGCTACCGCGTTGGTTGACGAACAGGCAACGCCCCGTGGTGGGTGAGAACCAGGCCAGTTTGCGCCGGCTGAGGTTGCCGTCTTCGTGGACGAACTCGAACCAGGTGCCGAAGCGCAGCGTAACGAAGCCGTCGTACACGGCCCGCGCGGCGGAATCGAGCGGCGTCGGTTCGACCGGCTTCACCGGCTCGCCGTGAGCCGTGCCTTCGCCCAGCCTCGGGCGCTGTTTCAGGCGCAGGGCGACATCGGTCGGGGTGAGTGCATCGTCGGTCTGCGTGGCCGGGGTTTCGAACAGGCCGGCAGCCACCTGGGCGGCTTCGGAAGGATGCATGCCCAGGTGTTCGAGACCACGTTCCACCTCCACGCGTAGCTTCTGCACGTCGGCGATAGGGCGGCGTCCAAGGAGCTGGTCGGTCACACCCAGGCAGTGCAGGAAGGCTTCGCCCGTCTCGCCGCCACGGAGAATATGCAGGGCGAGCACGTCCGCCCAGGTCCGTTCCAGCAGGATGCGCAGGACACCGCGTGGCGCCGCACCGCTGCCAAGTCGCTCGCCCATGATCTCGGCGGCGCGCTGGCGCGCGCGCTCCAGGCGGTCGCGACCTTCCATCGCTTCGATCTGCCGGCGCTCGGCCACGTGTGCCTTGCGCGACAGCTGGGTGATCTGTTGCTCGATCTCCGAACGCCAGGCGGGATCGATCACCTGGGCGTGGCTGGCCTCGACTACAAGGCGTTCGAGCCGATCGATCAGTGCCGCGTCCGGTTCGCCTTCGGCCGGATCGAGCCAGTGGTGAGCGGCCTCGCTGACGGTATCGAGCAGCTGGCGTGCCGGATGTTCAGGGCGGTCGAAGAAGCCGCGGTCGTTCACGGCCGCTCGGAGCATCGGCCACTGGAGGCCGCCGAGCACGGCGCGACCCGGGCTGGCGGTGCCGAGTTGCTGGCCGAGGTTCTGGAACAACATGGCCGTGAGTTCCACCGTATCGCCCTGCTCGAGGGTGAGTTCGGCGGGCGGCGAGCCGACGGGCCGGCCACGATTGAGCTGGCTGAGCAGTTCGTCGCGCAACGCCTGGGCGCTGCGGATCTCCCTGTGTGCGGCGTCGGCGACTTCGGAGACATGGCCCTGCAAGGCGAAGAGAGCGGTCTGCAACTCGTCCTCGGAGACTAGCCGGTCGGGCGCGAAGCCGGCACCGCGACCCTGGGTGGCCACGCGGCTCGCCAGCAGGTCGCGCAGGCTTTCGAGCACGCCGATGTGACCTTCACTGGTGGCGCTGACCGGTGCGGCTTCGTGACTGCTGCCGCCCGCGCCCGTGCCGCCCTGGACACTGCTGCCCGTGGTGGCCGCCGGCGCCGATGCGTCTCCCGGCCGCCCGCGACGCTCCGCCGCCGGTGGCGCGGAGACGCGAACGTTCGGATAGACGCGGAAACCGGGAAGGATGCCGCGCGTCCGGTAATGCTCGTTGAGCGCGCCGTAAAACGCTTCGCTATGGCCGAGCACATGGGTGTCGACGGCGTGGAACAGCAATAACCGATGCGCACTGGTCAACGGCAACGGTGCGACCGCCGCCTCCAGGGCAGCGGTGAGCGCACGCGGACCAGCCGGCAACGCCTCACCTTCCAGCGGCGGGGTACCCGCAAGCACGGCCATGCGGTAACCCAGTTCGAACAGGCTGCTGGCGCTACGCGCTTCACCGCGTGCGGCCATGCTGCTCAGCGCATCCGTCTGCTCCTGCTCTTCGGGATCCACCAGGCTCAGGTTCATGCCCAGGCCGAGGTGTTCGCCCGTGGCGGATTTACCGTCGACGTTTTCGCCCAGATGACGGAAGCGCTCGGACAGGTGCGCGGCAAAGCGTTGGCGAAATGCCGGCCCCTCACGCTCGACGATGTTCCGGCTTTCGAAACATTCCTGCTGCTCGAGGTGATTACGGGTGTTCTCGGCCGTGGCGAACAGGCGCTGGTTGAAATCGCGTAGGGATTCACGCAGGGGCATGTCCAGCCACGTCAGGCACAGCGACAGACCCTGCTGCGCCTCGCGCTCCGCGCGTGGCGACAAAGCAATGGGGGCCTGACCCATTCTGCCGTGTGGGGGCTGCATTCCTGTGCTCATCTAGTTGGTTTCTCCCCTGCCTGATGCCGAGTTTAGGCGTCCGAACCCTATGGGCGCCAGCGGGATGCCGGTCGGCTTACGGCTTAGAGCGGATGGACTAGGGGCGGAAACGGCAGCAATCAGGTCATGAACGCTTCGATCACGTTGTTGAGGAAGCGTTGGCCCAGCGCCGTGGTCCGCAGCACGGCCGGATCGTCGACCAGCCAGCCACGTGCGATGGAGGCGGCCCGGGCCGGAGCGATCGCCTCCGCGGACAGGCCCGTCCGCTCGGTGAAGTCCGCCGCGGGCACGCCATCGATCAGGCGCAGGGCATTGAGCATGTACTCGAAAGGCAGGTCGTCCATGCCGACGAGGTTATCGCCCCCGATCCGGTCGGGTTGGCCGGAGGAGGCGAGGTAAGCCGCAGGCAGGCGGGTCTTCCAGCGGCGACGGACGCCGGTGGCGTCCGTGATCTTGCCGTGGGCTCCGGCGCCGATACCGAGGTAGTCGCCGAAACGCCAGTAATTCAGGTTGTGCGCGCATCGGCGACCGGGCGCGGCATAGGCTGAGACTTCGTACTGGCCGTAACCGCCCTCGGCCAGGCTCGCTTCACACGCCTCCTGGATCGCCCACGCCGCGTCGTCGTCGGGCAGGGGGGGAGGATTCGCGGCGAAGGCCGTGTTCGGTTCCAGCGTGAGCTGGTAATGCGAGATATGCGTTGGCGCCAGCTCCATGGCCCGGCGCACGTCGTCGAGTGCGCCCTCGAGCGTCTGTTCCGGCAAGGCATACATCAGGTCGATATTGATGTTGTCGATGCCGGCGTCCCTGGCCTGTCGCACGGCATCTTCCGCCTCGTGGGCGGAATGGATACGACCCAGGCGATGCAGTTTGTCGTTGTCGAAGCTCTGCACGCCGAACGAAATGCGGTTCACGCCGGCGGCGAGATAGCCGTCAAAACGCCCGTGTTCGACCGTGCCGGGGTTCGTCTCCAGGGTGATTTCCGCGTGGGTGGCGAAGGCCAGCCGTCGCCGGGCGCCGTCGAGAAAGCGGCCGACCAGCTCGGGCGCGAACAGGCTCGGCGTGCCGCCACCAAAGAAGACGGTCTCGACCGGACGCCCGCCGATGGCCTCGCCGAAATCGCGCAGGTCGGCATCGAGATCCGCCAGCAACACGTCCACATACTCGGCATAGGCGGGCGTACCGCGGACACCATGCGAGTTGAAGTCGCAGTACGGGCATTTGCGCACGCACCAAGGCATGTGGACGTATAACGACATCGGCGGCGGGACGAGAATCATGACAGCTCGGCGAAGCGCGCCTTGAGCACCTCGAGCGCCTGGCCGCGATGGCTCAGACGATTTTTAAGGGCGGGATCCAGCTCGGCGGCGCCTAGGTCGTGACCGGCGGGAAGGAACAACGGGTCGTAACCGAAACCGCCTTCGCCTCGCGGCGCTTCGAGGATGCGGCCGGGCCAGCGTCCTTCGGCGATGAGCGGCGCCGGATCGTCGGCGTGGCGGAGCACCACCAGCACGGCGATGAAATACGCACCGCGCTTTTCCGTCGGCACGCCGGCGAGCTCGTGCAGCAGTTTGGCATTGTTCGCTGCGCTGTCGCCGTGCTTGCCCGCATAGCGAGCGGCATAGAGACCGGGCGCGCCGCCCAGGAAATCCACGCAGATGCCCGAGTCGTCGGCCAGCGCGGGCATGCCTGTCACGCGCGCCGCGTGGCGTGCCTTGATCAGTGCGTTCTCGACGAAGGTCAGGCCGGTTTCCTCGGCATCGCTGACGCCCAGTGCCGTCTGCGGCACGAGCTGCACGCCGCTGCCGGCGAGCAGTTGTTCCAGCTCGACCACCTTGCCCGCATTACCTGAAGCCAGTACGAGGCGCATCGCTCAGAGCCCCTCGGTCGCGAATTCAGGCGCGTAGTCCACGCGTCCGCGATAGCCGGTCAGGCCATCGATCGTAAGCGGCAGCACCTGGAAGGCATTGCCGCCTTCGTAGGCATCGCGCAGGTCGTGCGCGGAGGCCTTGGCGAAGCCGAACTGGGTGTAATAAGCGGGCGAGCCGAGGACGAAGACCGCGCGCGCATCCTGCACGAAGCAGGCCCCGATCCCTTCTTCCACCAGGTCATGGCCGATGCCCTGGCGCTGATGGTCCGGATGCACCGCGACCGGCGCCAGGCCGAGCGACTTGCCGTCGTCGCCTTCTTCGATCGTCACGGGGGAGAACAGCACGTGGCCGACCACGGTGTCTTCCTCATCCACGGCGACCAGTGAAATCGAGGCGCGACCGGCCGCGACCAGCCGGCGGACGAGGTCGGCCTCGGCATCGCGCCCGAAAGCGGCGCGATGGATCTCGACGATGGCGTCCAGATCGGCGGCCGTGGCGGGGCGAACCTCAGTCACGGCATGCTCTCCAGTGCAGCACGCTGGGCGATGACCAGTTCGTTGATGCCCTTCGCGGCAAGGTCCATCAGCGCGTCCATCTCGTCACGACGGAAGGCGTGGCCTTCGGCCGTGCCCTGCACTTCGATGAAGCCACCACCGTCGTTCATGACGACGTTCATGTCGGTATCGCAGTTGGAATCCTCGGCATAGTCGAGGTCGAGTACCGGCACGCCGTTATAGATGCCGACGGAGACCGCCGCGATGGCACCGAGGATGGGATTGCGCTTGATGGCGTTGCGCTTGGTCAGCGTCGATACGGCATCCACGAGCGCCACGTAGGCGCCCGTGATGGCTGCCGTGCGGGTGCCGCCATCGGCCTGGATCACGTCGCAATCGAGCGTGATGACCCGCTCGCCGAGGGCGGCGCGGTCCACGCAGGCACGGAGGGAGCGGCCGATCAGGCGCTGGATCTCCATGGTGCGGCCGCCCTGGCCACCGCGGGCGGCTTCGCGCTGGGTGCGGTCGGTGGTGGCGCGGGGCAGCATGCCGTACTCGGCCGTGACCCAGCCCTCACCCTTGCCGCRCAGCCACGGTGGGACGCGCTCTTCGACCGAGGCGGTGCACAGCACCTTGGTGTCTCCGAAGGACACCAGAACGGACCCTTCCGCATGGCGGGTGTAGTGACGTTCGATGCTGACGGCGCGCAGCTGGTCGGCGGCGCGGCCGCTCGGACGGGAAAAAGTCATGGATAACCTGATTTGGGCGCGGACGGTGGGTCAGTTTACCATTGCGGTCTTCCCCGCCGCGTAAGCGAGCCATCCATGATCCGCAGCATGACCGCGTACGCCTCCGCCGAGAGCGCTGGCCCCTCCGGCACCCTCACCTGCGAACTGCGCACCGTGAATCACCGCTACCTCGAGATCAGCCCCCGGCTGCCCGAGGAGCTGCGCAGCTTCGAAAGCGCCCTGCGCGAGCGGATCGGTGCCCATCTGTCGCGCGGCAAGGTTGATCTCACGGTGCGCCTGCGCAGCGAAACCGGGGCCAGCGACGGCCTCCAGGTCAATGCCCAGATGCTGACGCGGCTCTCCGAGCTGGCGCTGGACCTCGAGCAGCGCTTCCCGCGCATGTCGATCGATTTCACCGACCTGCTCCGTTTCCCCGGCGTGCTGCGCCAGGCGGAAACGGATGCCGACGCCCTCCAGGTCGCCCTGATCGAGGTGCTCGACCGGGCGCTGGTCGCCCTCAACGACACCCGTGGCCGCGAAGGCACCAAGCTGGGCGAGCTGCTGGTCGAACGCCTGAACGGCATCGAGAAGATTGTCGGCGATGTACGTGGATGGCTGCCCGAGATCCAGGCCGCGTTGCGCGCACGCCTGGAAGGCCGCCTTGCCGATATGCGCCAGCCGGTGGAGCCGGGTCGCCTCGAGCAGGAGCTCGTGCTTCAGATCACCCGTATCGATGTGGACGAAGAACTCGATCGCCTGGCCACCCATATCTCGGAAGCTCGCCGCGTGCTGGCGCTGAAGGAGCCGGTGGGTCGCCGCCTGGACTTCCTCATGCAGGAGTTCAACCGCGAGGCCAATACGCTGGGTTCGAAGTCCGTGGATTCGCGTACGACCAATGCCGCCGTCGAACTGAAGGTGCTGATCGAGCAGATGCGCGAGCAGGTTCAGAATATCGAGTAGGTTTTTCCTTAACGACAACCGCAGGGAACGCAGGATGGTCAACAGAAACGAAGCTCAAGAGCTTCTCCGTACCGCGATGGGCAACGGTCGCGCGGAGTTCAGAGAGGGACAGTGGGAAGCCGTCGATAGCATCGTTAACGGGCGTCGGCGAGTGCTTTGCGTGCAACGCACGGGCTGGGGCAAGAGCATGGTGTACTTTCTTGCAGCCAAACTGCTACGTAACCAAGGACAAGGGGTTACGATCATTGTCTCGCCCTTGCTCGCGCTGATGCGTAATCAGATAGAGGCCGCAGATCTGCTCGGCCTGAAGGCGTTGACTGTCAACTCGACCAATCGCGATGCTTGGGACGACGTACGAGCTCAGCTGTTGGCAGGAGAGGTAGACCTGCTCCTTATCTCACCTGAGCGACTCGCAAACGACGAATTCGTGGTCTCCACGTTGCAGCCCATCGCCGGCCGGGTCTCGTTGCTGGTTGTCGATGAGGCACATTGCATCTCCGATTGGGGGCACGACTTTCGTCCTGATTATCGCCGCATTGGCCAAGTCCTTGCCCGTCTGCCGGAAAATATCGCCGTACTGGCGACTACCGCAACGGCGAATCGTCGGGTCCAGGAAGACGTGGCGGCACAACTTCGCGGCGATGTCGTAACGCTCAGAGGCGAGCTCGTCCGGGAGAGCCTCACCCTCCAGAATTTGCCTCCGTACGACGTGGCGGAGCGGCTAGCGTGGCTCGCAGGCACGGTTCCTCGCCTCGCCGGAAGCGGCATTATCTACGCGCTCACTCGCCGTGACGCCGAGCGCGTCGCCATTTGGTTGCAGACCAACGGGGTGGATGCGCACGCCTATCATGCCGATCGCTCGGATGAAGATCGCCAGGATCTGGAACGTCGCCTTCTCAACAACCAGATCAAGTGCCTCGTTGCAACGACGGCACTCGGCATGGGGTATGACAAACCCGATCTCACCTTCGTCCTACACTTTCAGTCGCCGGGAAACGTAGTCGCCTATTACCAACAGGTAGGGCGTGCAGGGCGTGCCATTCCATCCGCGTATGGCGTATTGATGGCCGGCGAAGAAGACGGGAGGATCAATGCTTATTTCAGGGAAGCTGCATTTCCAGCGGAAGCGGAGGTGCGCGGAGTTCTCGCCGCACTGGAGCAGTCGGAAAATGGGTTGAAGATCGCTCAGATCGAGCGCCTTATCAACATTCGGCGTTCGCAGATCGAGAAAGTCCTGAAGCTTCTGGCGGTGGAGCCGCAGCCTCCTTTGATTCGTGTGGATGGTCACTGGCTCCGGACAACCCACGATTACCGCATGGATAGACAGCGCATAGCCCATTTGCTCGGCCAGCGTGAAGCTGAGTGGGAGGAAATTCAGGCGTACGCATCGAATCGAGGTTGCTTGATGCAGTTCCTTGCGCACGCGCTGGATGATCCGCAAGCCGAATCGTGCGGAAAGTGCGCGAACTGCGTTGGTAGGCCAGCGCTTTCAGCCGAGATAGATAGAAGCCTGCTTGTTGCAGCCAGGCGCTTCGTGAGGCAGAGCGAGTTGCCTCTTGAGCTCAGGAAACAGGTCATTACGGAGGCACTTCCGATCTATTGCGCCGCCTGGAAACTGGATCGCGCCACCCTGCCGCCTGCGTTGAAGGGGGAGGTTGGCCGCACGCTGTCGCGCTGGGGCGAACCGGTCTGGGGCGCACTCGTTGAGCAGGGAAAGGCCAGCGGGCGCTTCAGTGATGAGTTGGTGGACGCATCAGTGGAGCTGTTGAGGAATCGATGGCCGGAAGCAAGGGATCTCGGCTGGGTGACATGCGTCCCATCTCTGAGACATCCCACGCTGGTGTCGGATTTCGCGCGAAGACTTGCCGCTGGGTTGGGTCTACCTTTCGTTCCCGCTGTTGAGAAGTCGCGTGATACTGATGCTCAGAAGGCAATGGAGAACCGGTTTCATCAGTGTGGCAATCTTGACGGTGCCTTTCGCATCCATGACGGAGATGCCGTGACGGGGCGGGTACTGCTGGTCGACGACGTTGTCGATTCAGGCTGGACCTTGACCATCGCGACCGCGCTGCTGCGGCAAGCGGGAGCCGAGGCCGTGTATCCTTTTGCCCTCGCCACAAGCGCAACGAATTGACGAAGGCGACATGACCCTGCCCGCAATCAGCCCAGATACCGAAACCGTCCTGCTTTTGTGTGGAAGGTTCGGCGGCGAGCGGGCGGAATCGCACAAACCTCTTTCGACCCGGGAATATGCCGAGTTCGCGAAGTGGTTGAACTCAAAGGGAATGCGTCCGTCAGATCTGATGACGGCCCGGGGTGCGTCGGCACTCAACGCCGTGAGCGAGGCGCGCATCGCCAAGGAACGGGTCGAAGCTCTCCTTGGGCGCGGAACGGCCATGGCACTCGCCGTGGAACGTTGGAATCGCGGCGGTCTATGGGTTATTTCGCGCGGAGACATTGAATTCCCGTGGCGATTGAAGCGGCGATTGAAACACGCGGCTCCGCCCCTCCTGTACGGTGCAGGCGACCCGACGTTGCTGGACGTAGGCGGTTTGGCCATCGTGGGATCCCGAGATGCCTCCGATGAAGGTCTCGCATTCACCCAAGACGTGGCTCGAGCCTGCGCGAACGATGGAATTTGCGTGGTATCCGGTGGAGCGCGCGGAGTCGATGCAGCTGCGATGAGCGGAGCCGCCGACGCAGGCGGGTATGTCATCGGTGTGCTTGCGAACGATTTGCTCAAGCAAAGTCTTGCCCGAACCTGGCGTGCTCCCCTCCGTGAAGGGCGCATAGTCTTGATCTCCCCTTTTCATCCTGAGGCAGGTTTCAGTGCAGGCGCGGCCATGGGACGTAATCGCTTCATCTACGCGCTCTCAGATCGCGCGCTCGTTATCGATTCCGCATTGTCTAAGGGAGGTACGTGGGAGGGGGCCGTGGAGAACCTCAAGAATGCCTGGGTGCCCCTTTATGTGCGGTCTCCCGGCGAGGGTGCTGGAAATACTGCACTTATTGCTGAGGGGGGGCGTATCTTTGATCGACAGAGCCTCAATGGCGCTGGTCTGAAGGCGGCGTTCGAGAGGGAGGAATCGGCGAACACTGGGCTCAGTGTGCCCAATGGGCCCCAGGCGTCACTCCTTTCCAATCCCAGCGTTCTCTCGCTACGCGACGGCGATGGACAATCCAATCCGGATTTGTTCGTGCGCGAGGTTCTGGAGACCGACCTTTCAGGCAAGCGCGCTGCAGCGGAGCTGTATGAGTTATTTCTTGTGCACCTGGTCGGTCTACTGAAAAAAGAGACTCTTACCGCAGAAGTCGTGGCTGAGCGGCTAGGTCTGCAAACTGGGCAAGCCAGATCGTGGTTAGAGCGCGCGGTGAAGGACGGTCTTGTTGGGAAGCACGGCCGGCCCAGTGTGTATGAATTGTCGAGCGGCGAAGGGACGGGTTGATCGGACGATCGTGACGTCGCGGCATATGGCTTGATTAGTCGAAATGCTTGATAAATCCCACCTGGAAGCCGCCGGGAAGCAGGCTGAGGATGAAGGGCGAGTTCCGGCGTGAAGACCAGATGCCGAAGCCGGTGCCGATCGCCGCGCCCGCGAGTACGTCGGTTTGCCAGTGACCCCGGGTCTTCATGCGCGCGACCATGTCGTAGGCAGGGAGCAGGGCGAGGGCGTAGACCATGGGGTTGTCTTCGCCGTAGCGGACGATGAACGGCGTGACGGCCGCCGAGATGAGGGTCACTTCGCCGCTCGGGAAGCTGTTGTTCTTCTTTCCACTGGAAAAGAACTTGTCCGGGTCATCCGTCTCGGAAGGGCGCTGCCGCCGGAAGCCCAGCTTGAGCACGTCCGTCGTCGCACTGGCCAGGACCACCGAATCCACTGAACGCCAGAGCGTGTCGCCGAACTCGCTGTTGTCGCCCAGTAGCAGGGCGCCGCCGAAGACCGTCACGGCAGTCGCGCCCGCGAGGATCTTCTGGTTGCTTCGTTTCCAGATGCCACTGTTGTCGTAGTGGAGGCGGTGATCGATCCCCAGTGGCCCACCGCCAGCGGTTGCGGAGGCGGATGCCGTCAATGCGAACAGGAATACCCACGTTTTCAGTGCCATGGCCCCGTCTCCCCGAGAAGTCGGCTGACACGCCGACTTAACAGGAGTCTAGGCATACAAGCTTACGGATACCTGATCTATTATCCGGCCCATGACCACATCACAGTCCTACCCCATTGGCACGCCCGGGCAACCCTGGGGCGCTCCCGAAGTCGCCGGCTGGCGTTCGCGCCAGGTAAAAAGCCGTAGCTACGCCGACGATGTCGTGACAGCAATCGACGCGCTGCGTCACCGCTTCGACGTCAGTGGTTACGGCGTGCTGGACTACGTGGAAGGGCAGTATCCCTTGCTCGCGATCCGGAGCCGGGAATGGCGCGATGACCTTCCCGTTCTACTGGTAACGGGCGGCGTGCATGGGTACGAGACCAGCGGTGTCGAGGGTGCGCTTCAGTTCGTACGCGACCACGCCGACGACTATGCCGGCCGCGCCAATGTGCTGGTGCTGCCCTGCGTCAGCCCCTGGGCCTACGAGCGCATCCAGCGCTGGAATCCGGACGCCATCGATCCAAACCGCAATTTTCGCGAGGACAGTCCGGCTGCCGAATCGGCAGCGTTGGTAGGTCTTCTGGCGCCACTTGCCGATAAGGTGCTTGTGCATATCGACCTGCATGAAACCACCGACTCGGACGAGTCGGAATTCCGTCCGGCGGTCGCGGCGCGTGATGGCAAGGAATACGAGCCCGGCGAGATTCCGGACGGATTTTACCTCGTAGACGATTCGTTCAATCGCCAGCCAGAGTTCCAGGAGACGGTTATCGAAGCCGTGGCTAAGGTGACCCACATCGCCCCTGCGGACGAGCACGGGGAGATCATCGGATCACCGGTCGTTGCGCACGGCGTCATCGAATACGACCTGAAGAAGCTGGGTCTGTGCGCTGGCATCACCAATGCGCGTTACGTCACGACGACCGAGGTCTATCCGGACAGCCCGCGAGCTACGCCGCAGCAGTGCAACGATGCACAGGTGGCGGCGGTGCGGGCGGCGTTCGATTACGCCCTGGCGTATCCGGAAGGCTAATCTGTTCCGGTGATGACGGGAGGCCGCCGGCCGGTCGCGTCGCTCCTCGCCCGGGAGCGCGATGCGACATCGGGCTCAATCCCGCGGGCGACCGCAGGCCTGACGCGCCCTTTCAGTACGTCATGCTCGAGCCGGCGCACTACTTCGGCTCCGTTCGCAGCAAATGCCCCCGCGCCCATCGTGCGTTCCACATACTCCCTCGCGTTCTCGCCGAAGACTTTCAGCATCTCCGGGCGCGCGATGAAGCCC
>NZ_JBFUIT010000020.1:0-29868 GCF_056401735.1 Luteibacter sp. P4_D7_3 | reverse complement strand
GCGACTCCCCGTTCCTGATCCGTCTCGCCGAGAGCGACGACGATGAGTTCATCCTCGATCTGGTTCCCCGTTTCATCAGCTTCCCGCTGCCCAACGGCCGCACGAGCACCGATTGTCTGAAGGGCATCGAAGCCGACCTCGTCCACCACCTCGACGACCAGCCGCCCAACAGCTACATCTTCGTCGTCGAAAATGAGGACGGCGAGTCGGTAGGCTTCCTGCAGTTGCAAAAGACCAAGGACTTCTTCACCCATCGCGACAACTGCCATATCGCCAATATCGCGGTCGCCCAGAAATACGAAGGCGTGGGCGCGGGCAAGTTCATGCTCGAGTACGCCGACACCTGGGCCAAGGAGCATCACTGCCAGTTCGTCACCCTGGCCGTGCTCCCGGGCAACGAAAAAGCCAGGGATCTCTATGTGACCCATGGCTTCGACACCGATCTGATGCGGCTCGCGAAGCCGGTGCGCTGACCGAAAAAAAGGTTCTTCGCGGCATGCCGGGGACGCCGAAGACGGTGAGGCGCAGAGCCTTCTGCGTGCAGACGTCGCGGCGCAGAGCCTTCGGTACCCACCCTCGCTGCTCAGACACGTCCTCCGCGTTTCGTACCGGAAAGGCCGCTGCGCGGCCCCTGTTCTTATTGGCCTACGGCCGCTCCACTTGTGCGGAACTCGCCTCGAGGGTGGGCACCGAAGACTCTTCCCATCCCTGAGGTTCGTGCRGGTCGAGCCGACAAAGCAGCGCCGCTCCGGCTGCTGGCTCGTCGGCATTGCCATCGSYAAACGTTCGACCCCAGCGCGCCCGTCGCGATCATCCGCGCGCAGCGGCGCAGCGGCGTCACCGAGCTGGAATGGTCGTACCAGCAGGACGGCCGTCACGACGAGCTTCGGCGGCAACACCCACGCCCAACGGCTCTCCGTCCAGCTGACCGTATCGTCGTGAGAGACCTTGGTGTCCACCCTCGAGGCGAGTTCCGCACAAGTGGAGCGGCCGTAGGCCAGTTAGATACATGGGCCGCGTGAGCGGCCTTCCCTTTCGAACGCGGAGGACGTGTCTGAGCAGCGAGGGTGGGCACCAAGGTCTCCCCGCGAGACGCCCAAGTGTACGAAGCGACGGCGAAGCCGAGCCCGCGAAGCCGAAGGCGAGCCATGCGCGAGGTGCGAAAGAACGCCGGCCTGAAAGCCGAGCGCCCGGGCCACGGTAATCCGTGAAGAACCAAAAAAAAGGCCACCCTGCGGTGGCCTTTTCATTCGCAAGCGGCGGGGGTCGATCAGACCGTAGCCGGTTCGCCCTTGGCTTCGCGCGCATCCAGACGCGCGGCCATGCGGTCGATGTTGGCCAGCGAGATCAGGTGAGCGTAGATCCAGCCGAAGGCGCCTTCGCGCAGGAACTCGTAGGCGACCTTCTCATCCAGCGTGCGCAGCTTTTCTTCGTTGATCACGAACAAGCCGTTGAGGTTGATGCCCTTGCCTTCCTTCTGCAGGGTGATGGTGCGCTCCTCGAGCAGGTTGTGCTCGCGCAGCTTGCCCATGAACCACTGCGTGCGGGCGACATGGTCCTGGAACTCGCCGAGGAACTTCACGGCGTTGGTCAGGGCCGGCGCATCGGTGCCGTCCTCGTTGAACAGGCGCTCACCTTCGGTTTCGTTGAAGCCTTCGTAGGCCTCGTCGAGAAACACGGTGAAGTCGTCGCCCTCGGCGCCGACCGGCTTTTCAGCCAGCACGAACGGGTAGCGGCGGACGAAGGCCGGAATGTACAGGCCCGACTCCCAGAAACCGTTCTCGCCGACGAGCAGGTTCTCGCCCTGGCGCAGGCCAAGCAGGGCCATCGGGCCGGCTTCTTCGATGGTGTTGCCAGCGAACAGGATCGGGAAGTCACGCGCGGCTGGCGCAAACTCGACGCCGGTCAGCGGCACGGAGTGCGCGCCGGCGGCGAAACGGATGTTGTTGACCGCCTTGATGCGGAGGTCGCGGTGGGCGGTGCGGTTCAGCGGAACCGGACGCTCGTAGAAAAGCACTTCTGCCACAGTGAAACCCTCTATACCCGCCGGACCTGGGAAGCCACCCCGGCCCCCCTTCCAAACCCGTCGGGACTCTATCGAACGCTCACTATATCAGCGCTTCGCGGCCCGGACAGCCCCGCAAGAAGCGGGCCGCAGCGGTGCTTTTCTGTAGCAATAATGGGCTATGCTCGGGTCAACGCCCCTTGTGGGGTCGGATCAAACCATCGATCCGCACGGAGTTCGGCTTGCTGGAACGCTCTTTCGCTTACGTGAAGGACGAGACACGATGACGATGGAAGTGCTTCAGGACGACCTGCCGAGGGTGACCGCGCTCAATACGACGCGGGTACTTTCCCTCGATGCTGCAGGCCGCATCCTGGACTGGATCAGCTGGCAGGATGCCGTCTGCCTGTACGTTCGTGGCGTCGTCGCCTGGACGCTGGGCGACCCCTGTCTGACCGTCCACGGCGGCCTCAGCCGCGCCAGTGGACTCCAGAGCAGTCTCCAGCTCCACCCGATCGTCGCCAGCACCGGCCATTGCCGCGAACACGCCATCGACCCGGCACCGGCCCTCACCAATACCGCCCTGTTCGCCCGCGACCGGCACATCTGCCTGTATTGCGGCCATCACTACACCCGCCATGAGCTCACCCGCGACCACGTCCTCCCTCTTTCGAAGAAGGGCGCGGATGAGTGGGAGAACGTCGTAAGCGCCTGTCTGGCCTGCAATCTGCGCAAGAGCAACCGCACCCCGCAGCAGGCCAACATGCCCCTCCTGGCGGTGCCTTACCGGCCCAGCTGGGTCGAGCACCTGATCCTCTCCAACCGCAATATCCTGGCCGACCAGATGGAATTCCTGGTCGGTCACCTGCCGCGGGACCGCCGTCCGGCCTGAATCCGCCCCGGACTGCCCGCAAACATTCACGCCTCGTCCCTTGCCCCGGCTCGTCCGTAGGCGAACAATAGGCGTATGAACGACCTCTCCCGCTACCCATATCTGGCGCAGATCGAATCGCCGGAGGATCTCCGACGCTTTCCGGACGACCAACTGCCGGCGATCGCCGACGAGCTGCGCCGCTATCTGATCGAGGCCGTCGCCTCGTCGGGCGGGCATTTCGGCGCGGGCCTGGGCGTGGTCGAACTGACGGTCGCCCTGCACCACGTCTTCGACACGCCGCGCGATCGCCTCGTCTGGGACGTCGGCCACCAGTGCTATCCGCACAAGATCCTCACCGGTCGTCGCGACCGGATCACGACGATCAAGAAGAAGGACGGGCTCGCCCCTTTCCCGCGCCGCGAAGAGAGTGAGTACGACACCTTCGGCGTCGGCCACTCCTCGACCTCGATCTCGGCCGCCCTCGGCATGGCCATCGCGCTGCAGCGCCGGGGTGACAACCGCAAGGTCGTCGCCGTCATCGGCGATGGTGCCATGACCGCCGGCATGGCCTTCGAGGCCCTGAACCATGGCGGCGACATCGAGCCGAACATGCTGGTGATCCTCAACGACAACGGCATGTCGATCAGCGAAAACGTCGGCGCGATGACCAAGATGATGGCCCGCGCGATGTCCAGCCGGACGCTCAATGCCTGGCGCGAGCGGGCAAAGAAAGCCATGCCGCGCGAGTCCTTCTTCGGCCGCTTCTTCAAGCGCTGGGAAGAACATGCCAAGGGCATGTTCGTGCCCTCCACGCTGTTCGAAGAGCTCGGCTTCCATTACACCGGCCCGATCGACGGCCATAACATGGCCCAGCTGGTAACGGCGCTCCAGACGGTCAAGGACCTCCCCGGGCCGCAGCTCATCCATGTGATGACGACCAAGGGCAAGGGCTACGAGCCCGCCGAGAAAGGTCCGATCGAATATCACGCCGTCGGTCCGTTCGACCCTGTTGCCGGCGTCGTCAAGAAAGGTGCGCCGGCAAAGCCGACGTACACCGATATCTTCAGCGACTGGCTGTGCGACATGGCCGCGACCGACGAACGTCTTCTCGGCATTACGCCGGCGATGCGCGAAGGTTCGGGTCTGGTCCACTTCTCGAAGAAATACCCTCAGCGTTATTTCGACGCGGGTATCGCCGAGCAGCACGCGGTCACGCTGGCTGCCGGCATGGCGGTGGAAGGCGCGAAGCCGGTGGTGGCGATCTATTCCACCTTCCTGCAGCGCGCCTACGACCAGGCCATCCACGATGTCGCCCTGCAGAACCTGGACGTGACCTTCGCCATCGACCGCGCTGGTGTGGTCGGCCCGGATGGCGCCACCCATTCAGGGAGCTTCGATCTGTCCTTCATGCGTTGCCTGCCGAACATGGTGATCATGGCGCCGGCCGACGAGCACGAATGCCGGACCATGTTGAGCACCGGCTTCCACTACAACGGCCCGGCCGCCATCCGTTACCCGCGCGGTACCGGTCCGGGCGCGAAGATGGTCGAGGCGCTGGAAACCTTCCCGATCGGCAAGGCCGAAGTGCGTCGCCGCGGCCATCACGGCCTGGCCATCCTCTCCTTCGGCACCATGCTCGCGCCAGCCGCGGTGATCGCTGCCGAGGTAGATGCCACGCTGATCAACATGCGCTTCGTGAAGCCGCTGGACGAGGAACTGATCCTCGAGATGGCGCGCACGCACAAGGCCTTCGTCACCATCGAGGACAACGCCATCGCCGGCGGTGCCGGTGCCGGTGTCGCCGAGTTGCTCGCGGCTAACGGTGTCACCCTGCCGATGTTCCACCTGGGCCTTCCGGATGCCTATCTCGAACACGGTAGTCGCGAGGAAGTACTGACGATGGCCGGCCTCGACCTGCCGCAGATCCGACATGCGATCGTGACGCGGTTTCCGCAGTACGTCGCAAGCGCGGTAGCCAGCGCGGGTTGATCCCGCGCCTTGGCTCTCAGGAAAGCGTGCGACTGCCGGTGACGCGGTCACGCTGTTCCAGATCCTGGGCGGTGAATACTTTAAGGAAACCGGCGTCCTCAAGGACGCCGCGTACTGCCTGGCCCTGATTCCAGCCGTGTTCAAGCAACAGCCATCCGCCCGGTGCAAGCAGGGGCAGCGAGGCGGCTGAAATGCGGCGGATATCGTCCAGGCCGTCCACCCCCGAAGCCAGCGCGGAGAGCGGTTCGAAGCGCAGGTCGCCTTCGCGCAGATGGTGGTCGTCGGATTCGATATACGGTGGATTGCTGACGATCAGGTCGAAGTGCTCGCCAACCAGCGGCGCCAGCCAGTCGCCTTGGGCGAACGTCACGCGTTCGAGCCCCAGGCGCTGTGCGTTCCGGCGCGCCACGGCAAGCGCATCCGCGCTCGCATCCACGGCGAACACGGTCGCATCCGGACGCTCCTTCGCAATCGCCAGCGCAATGGCGCCGCTACCGGTGCCGAGGTCGACGAGCCGACCACCTTGCGGTAGGCGCTCGAGCGCGAGCTCCACCAGCAACTCGGTTTCCGGGCGCGGGATAAGCGTGGCCGGCGTCACTTCCAGCGTGAGAGACCAGAAATCCCGTGTGCCTGTGATGTAGGCGACAGGCTCGCCATCGACACGACGCCGCACGAGCGACTCGAAACGCTCAACCGCCGTCGCATCTGCCGGGTCGCTCGCGTGGGCGAAAAACCATGCCCGGTTCACACCCAGCGTATGCGCCAGCAGCAGCTCGGCCTCTAGTCGATCGCCGAGTGCTTCGGCAGCCTGGCGCAGGATCGTGCGAATGTCGGTCATGCGGCCATTCTAACGTCGATGCGCTTCACTCCTCGCCTAGACTAGACGGATGATCGGTCGCGCCTTACTTCTCTCTTTCGTGCTGCTGCTCGGCGGATGCCGCGCCGCGTTCTTCGGCACGATGAACCTGCGCCAGCCTTCCGACCATGTCCTGGCGCACCGGAACATCACTTACGACACGGCGCTCGCCCTGGCCGTGGATGTCTACTCGCCGCCGCACGCGGACCATGCCCCGGTTGTCGTCTACTTCTACGGTGGCAGCTGGATGACTGGCAAGCGGTCGTGGTTCCGCTGGATGGGGGAAGCACTGGCGGCCCAGGGCGTGGTGACCATCGTGGCCGATGTCCGCCTGTGGCCACGGGCGCGACTGGACGGGTTCCTGCACGATGGCGCCGAAGCCGTTCGCTGGGCACATGACCACGCGACCGATTTCGGTGGCGATCCCTCCCACCTCTTCGTCATGGGCCATTCGTCGGGTGGGCAGATTGCCGCCATGCTGGCGATGGACAAGCAATGGCTGGCCGCCGTCGGCATGCAGCCACGCGACCTCGCTGGCTTCATCGGCGTCGCAGGCACTTACGACTTCATTCCCTTCGACGAGCCCGAGTTTTACGACATGTTCGGGCAGACACCCGGGGAGGAGGCGCGCTCACAACCGATCAACTTCGTCGACGGCGACGAGCCGCCGGCCCTGCTGCTGCAGGGAGAAAAGGACACGATCGTCTACCCGTCGGAGGCTCTCGCGCTCGAGGGGCGCTACGTCGAGCAGGGCGAACCGGTGGAACTGAAGCTCTACCCGAACCTGGGACATGAAAAGCTCCTTCTCGCGTTCGGTCCGTTGAAGAGCAGGGCCCCGGTACTGGCCGACACCATGGCCTTCATCCATCGCTATTCGGGCGGCCCTTCACACTGATACCGGCCCCACCTGCATCCGCCTTCACGCCGGTTCCGTAAGGTATCGGCATGACCCGACTCTTCCTCGTTACCCTCGGCACCCTTCTCCTCAGCGGCTGCCAGTCCGCCCTGTTCAGCGTGGTCAATGCGCGCCAACCCCAGGCGGGAACGGTCGCGCACCAGAACATCACGTTCGACGCCTCCCATGGGCTCTCATTGGACGTGTACTCGCCGCCCGACRCCCGTAACGCACCGGTAGTCGTCTTCTTCTACGGCGGCAGCTGGAAGAGCGGCAAACGCCAGTGGTACCGATGGGTGGGTGAGGCGCTGGCCGCGCGAGGTATCGTCACCGTGGTGCCGGACTATCGGCAATGGCCGAAGGTGCGCCTGGATGGCTTCATGCATGACGGCGCAGAGGCCGTGCGTTGGACGCACGATCACGCCAGTGAGTTCGGCGGCAACGCATCGCATCTCTACGTGATGGGGCATTCGGCGGGTGGACACATCGCGGCACTGCTGGCGACCGATGCACACTGGCTCGGAGCAGTCGGCATGAAGCCGCGCGACCTTTCCGGATTCATCGGGCTGGCGGGGCCGTATGATTTCCTGCCTCTGACCAGCGATGACTTCATCGACATGTTCGGACACACACCGGAAGAGCAGGCACGTTCACAACCGGTCAACTTCGTCGATGGCGACGAACCGCCCGCCCTGTTGTTGCAAGGCGAGACCGACGGCACCGTGAGGCCATCCAACGCGCTCTCGCTGCAAAGGCACTACGAAGCGCGCGGCGAACAGGTCGACGTAAAGCTCTATCCGGACACCGGCCACATGGGCGTATTGTTCGGCCTCGGCACAGGCAAACACAAAGCGCCGGTACTGGACGATGTGGTGGCCTTTATCCGCAAGCACTCCCAGGTGAAATGACGCGCTCTTGTAGGAGCCGATTCATCGGCGATGGCCAGGTTGCCGCGAGCACGCTATCGCCGATGAATCGGCTCCTACAGAAACATCGCCACACGATCTACCTTGCTTTCATCGCATCGCGGCCCTCGGCATTGCCACCGCGCGACGCGTCGAGGATTTCCGGATACGGGTAATTGAGACCCAGCAACTGACGTATATCCGCACTCGCATTCTTCACGAACTCGGCCGGCAACGCCGCAGGCATGTCTTCCATCGGTTTGACGAACTTCGGCAGGTACTGCGTGATGATCGCCGAGCGATCGATGCTGCTGCGATTGGGCATGGCGCAATGCCAGACGGCCCCGAAGAAAATCACGGTATCGCCAGGCTCGCCGAGCATTCGTTCGCAACGGTCGAAGAACCGGTCGCTCTCATCGGGATAATGCAACTCGCGCTGCGTGCCCGGCACGAAAGCCGTCGCGCCCGTTTCTTCCGTGAACGGATCGAGCATGATCGTCGCCTGCGCGTTCAGCGGGAACGTTGCGTTGATCCGTGCCGGGTGGGTTTCCGGCGAATGGAAATCCCAGTAGGGATAGTCGATATGCGGCTCCTGCCCGGGACCACCGGGAAGGATGCGGTTCGCCGCGATCGAACCCATGATGAACTCGCTGCCGATGAAGGCGCGCATCACCTTCATGATCGCCGGATGCGCGGCCATCCGCGAGAAGATCTCGCCCTTGGCCAGAAGGTTCCAGACGCGACGTTGCAGATTGATCCGTCCCGCCTTCTCCGCATCGCCCTGGAAGTGCGTGACCTTACGGCCACGCTCGTCGGCGTCGGATTCGCGCATGACGATGTCCCGCGCCTGGGCAATCTCCGCCGGCGTGAATAAACCACGCAACGTGACCGCGCCAACGCCGTCGAGCAGTTCGCTCACGACGGCGTCGGTGTCCAGGGTGTCCTCGGTGAACACACGAATGCGGGTGGGTGAAGGGGGAAACGAATGTGCGGAGGCATGCATGGCTGGCTCCTGCCGCGACGGCGGCGTGGTTAGGCGGGGAAAGCGCCGGTTCGGGAACTACGCTATGCCGTTTTGCAAGCGCTTGCAAATTGCACTGCAACATCCCTAGAGTCGGCTGCATYCACATGTCAGGACGAGCCAGCGATGAGCGAACTACGGATCGGCCTGATCGGCGCCGGTTACATGGGCAAAGCACACACCGTGGGCTTCCAGGGCGTCGGCGCCATCTTCGAGACAGCCCTGCGGCCGGTTTGCGAGATGATCGCGACATCGACCGCCGAGGGCGCCGCGGAGCACGCGCGGCGCTGGGGCTGGCTTCGGTCGACCGGCGACTGGCGGGAACTGGTCGCCGACCCCCGCGTCGATGCCGTGGTGATCGCCACGCCTCCACGGACCCATCTGCACATGGTCATGGCCTGTATCGCCGCCGGGAAGCCGGTGTTCTGCGAGAAGCCGCTAGGGGCCAGCGCCGACGAATCGCTACGCATGACCGAGGCGGTCGAGCGCGCCGGACTGGTCAACATGATCGGGTTCAACTACATCCGTACGCCGGCCAGCCAGCTGGCCCGGCAGATCATCGCCTCGGGCGAGATCGGCGACGTGATCCAGGTGACCGCCGAACACGTCGAGGATTACCTGCACGACCCCGCCCTGCCCGCTTCATGGCGCACACGCCTAGCCACGGGCACGGAAGCCGGCGCGCTGGGTGATGTCGCGCCGCACATCGTGAATGCCTGCCTGCGGCTGGTCGGGCCCATTGCCAGTCTGGTCGCCGACACGAACATCGTGCATTCGCGACGGGATGGGCCGAACGGATGGGAGGCCGTCGAGAACGACGACCAGGGACAGATGCTGCTGCGCTTCGCCAACGGCGCCACGGGAAGCATCAGCTTCAGCCGCATGGCGGCTGGACGAAAGATGGGCTACACGTATCGCATCACTGGCACCCGTGGCGCCCTAGCGTTCGATCAGGAAGATCAGAACGCCCTCTGGCTCTACGACGCCGCCCGAGAGCCGGCGCGACGAGGCTTCCAGAAGCTGCTCATGGGCCCCGCTCATCCTGACTACCTCGCCTTCAATCAGGGCGTCGGTCACGGTACCGGCTACAACGACCAGATCGTCATCGAAGCACGGGATTTCCTGCAGGCCGTGGCCACCGGCGAAGTCATCTGGCCGACCTTCCGCGATGGCTACGAGGTCGACCGCGTGATTGAGGCGGCCCTGCTATCGAACCGCGAACGCCGCTGGATCAGTATCGATTAGCAGCCACCCCTAGCGCAGACTCCCCCGAACCACCAACTCACAACCAAACAACTTACTCCGCGGCACCGCCTCAGGGTCCTCCATCCAGGCAACAATCCGCTCGATCGCATGCAACACCATGTCGCGAATCGGCTGCCGCACCGTCGTCAGCGAGTAGGAAGCCCAGGCCGCCAGCGGCATGTCATCGAACCCGACGATACTGACTTCACCGGGCACATCGACACCACGCTCGCGACAGGCGTCGATCGCACCGAGCGCCAGCACGTCATCACCGCAGAAGACGCCGTCGAGCCGGTCATGTCGGTCGAGCAACGCATGCATGGCCACGCGGCCGTGCTCATGCGTGTAATTGCCTGCGTGCAGCGTCTGCCGCAATGACGACCCCGCCACTTCGGCGAAGCCTTTGCACCGATCGATCGTCGACGCATCGTGCGCCGAACCGCCGAGGAAGGCCAGACGACGCAGGCCGCGCGAGCGCATGGCTTGCGCTACCAGACGTCCACCCTCGACATTGTCGACGGTAGCCACGGGGACGGGTGACGACCGCCCCGCTCGGCCGAAGACGTGAAGCACCGGCAGTCCCGCCGCGCGGCATGACGCGGCGAAACCTGCAGGCGGGGCCGAGGTGGCGATCAGCACAGCGTCGACGTTGTACTGCTGCAGCATGTCGAGCGCCGCCTTGCCATCCTCGTCTTCACCAAGGTTTGCCAGCAAAGGCCTCAGACCTCTCGCCTGAAGTTCGCGGGTAAAGAGGTCGAACACTTCCATGAACGTCGGATTGGCGAAATGGTTGGAGACGAGCCCAATCAGCTCCGTCCGCCCGGTCATGAGGCTGCGCGCGAGTCGGTTCGGCTTATAGCCGAGGCGTTCGGCGGTCTCGGTAACGAGCTCGCGCGTCTTCGCTGACACGCTGGCGCCGGGCGTGAATGTCCGCGAGACCGCCGAGATCGAAACGCCCGCCGCCTCCGCCACATCGCGTGCGGTAGCGGGAGAGGGTCGACTCGGCAAAGGTGTGCGAGGGGGCATGCGGCAAGGTTAGCGCATCCGCCGCAGCGAGCGGAACGACGGCAGCCAGCCAAACAATCGATCCGCTGAAACGGCACCGGAGACTCAAGTTACGGCTTTGTCTCGCAAAACAGGATATGCGGTGCAACGACCGCGTGCGCTCTTCTCATCGCCACCAAGGTATGGTTTCCGTGTCGTTGTCCAACACAGGAGCGTGCAATGAGAATGACGAATGTTCGCGGCTACTCGTTCGCCATGATGGCGATGCTGGCCGTATGTGGGCAAGCCGCTGCCGCAGGCGTTACATGTCCTGCCGCCAGCAACATCAAGGACCTGGGCATTTCGAACGCCGGGACGGATGAGGAGGGAACGGACTACATCGCGACAGAGGGCGGGAAGACGTGGAAAGGATCTGTCTCCGCATTCGACAATCATAAGGCCGATCTGAAAACCCTTAGCGCTGGGAGCGGATCCGTCAGCGGCACAGGCCTCGTCGTATGTGACTACTCAAATAAAGGCGCCGTCACTCTTCGACTGACGATGGATACCTCGAACACCGTCGCTCCGAGCAAGTAGCCGGAGGGAGAAAGCCGGGCAATCACTCGCCCGGCTTTCGCTGCTGGCAGCTTGCATCAGGCGACGACCGAGATGGGGAGGTGTAGTGCCCCCATCTGCTTCATGCGGTCGGTCAGGCCGACGTAGAACGCCGTCAGGGGCTTCGATCCATAGACGCGACCGGACGCCACGTCGATGGCTTTCGAAAACGGTGTCCCTGCTACGTGGACTGACGGACGCGCCGTGATCGGCGTTCGCAAGGTTGTGCTTGTGACGGCATAGGCACCCGGCCCCAGCACCGGCCTGAGCATCACGCGATCACCGAGATATGGGCGGGCTGGACCTCCATCATCTTCATCCAGTCCATCAGGCCGTCGTACAGGTTCACGAGCTTTGAGAACCCATTGTCGTGGGCAAAGGCGGCCATGCTGTCGATCGTCTTTGTCAGGTCCATGGGTACGTCTGGTCGCTCGGCGTACCACTCGGCGGGTATCGAATCAAAAAGGGTCGTGCAATACAGTCCGTCGGGGCCATCGACCGCTCCGCTCATGAGCCGTTCGTCTACATACTCATGCAGTTTCCGCGGCGTGATATTCGAGAAGTCGATCGCTTCCGAAGCACCGACACTTCCGTGTGCCTTGGCCTCAAGAGATACATTGGATGGCTTCTGAATCGTTGACGCCGGCATCGCGTACGCCCGGGTAGTCAGTGCTGAACTCGTAACCTGCATGTGCGTTACTCCTGATCGGTGACGATCAAGAGAGCAGAGAATGGTTGACGACAAAAGATGCTCGAGCAAGGTCGCGACAAAGGACGTCACGACTCATCGGCCTCCCCCTACGCCTACGACCACGAAGAGAAGAAATCACGCCCAGGTGAGGCGCAAACCTCCACAGAATTCATCCTCGCGCCATCGATCCGCTTGGAGCGATAGGCAGATCATGCCCTCGGTCCATTCGACCTGAGGAGAATAATTTCATGAAGCGTTTCGCCCTTACTGCGTGCACATTAAGTCTGATGCTTGGCATCGGCGTCGCTCACGCCGGCAACAGTCTTTCCCGGGTCTACGTACACTCCGTAAAGTCGACGAAGGGAGGGGCCGAAGTCATACCGCAGGGCGGATCATGGACGGCGAGAGATCACGGTGGTCCGGTCCTTCAAATCATCACCGACGAAATCGGCTACGGACACGGCGCACAAGCACGACTGCTCGGAACGCCTCTTCGCGAGGTCAAGTACGAATCGCTCTGCAACGTCCGCGGCCGCCTGGGACCGTGCCCACGCGGCGCAACGATCATCGGCCATCGCAGCACTTGGGACGCCAGTGGCCGCGAAGGGGGACACTTCGAGGTCGTGGTGTTGCCGAACGGCTTCGGCAGCCCGCAGCGAGCCACACTGCAAATCCGCTGATCAAAAAAAAAGCCGGGCGATCTCTCGCCCGGCCTTCGGTGTTACACGTCGACGACGATCACCGCGTGATCGCCTTCGGGTCCTGCTTCGCCTTGAGTGCTGCGCACAGCAGGGTCGACTCACTGGTCTGGGCCAGATCGCGTTCCGCACCGCTCACCTGTGCAAGCTTCGGCTTGAAGAACTCGTTCATGCGATCGGCTTCGGCCTTGGAGCAGCTGCCACCGGCGGCCATCGAGACGAGCTTGCCGCCCGCGAAGCTGCCAGTACGCGCCACGATCTTGTCGTAGTTCGTCGTGTACCAGGTCCACAGCTCGCTGCGGCCGGCTTCGGAGTCACGGTTGCCACGCAGCAGCGCGGCCATCTCGCCCACCTTCACGTCCTTGCTCAGCGAGAAGTCACGCACCTTGTTCGACTGCGTCACGTCCTTGGTGCTGGCCAGGCCCGAGAGCATCGCGTTGCGCTTGGCCGGATCGGAGGTCTTCGGGATCTCGGCAATCAATGCATCGATGGCGGGCGCGCCACGTTCCTGCACGGCCACACCGAGCGAGTCGGCGAGCAGGTCGGGATCGGCGGCATCGAGGTCGAGATGACCGTCCTTCACCTTCAGTGCGGCGTCGCCCTGCTTCAGCAGTTCGGCACGGACTTCCGGCGCGGCGATGTCGTCGTCCCCGAGGAAGCCCGCGAGCGTCGTGCGGGTGATCGTGTCGTTGTCCGCCTCGCCCGCCTTCTTGCGGTAGCCCAGTTCCTTGAGCTTCGGCAGGTACGCAGCGACGGCCCACTTGCGCAGGTGGTCGCGCTGGGCGTCGGTGGTGGCTTCGTTGTTGAAGATCCAGCTGAACGTGGCCATCGGTGCGGTGAAGACCTCGCGGGTCTTCGAAGCCGTGACCGGCTTGAGCGCAGCGAGGACGTCGCCGGCATCGAGGTCGCCGTGAAGGAAGGCGGCGCGCACGGCATCCGTATAGGCCAGCTGCTCGGCGTCGCTCAACGTACCGACCACCTTGGTCAGTGCGGCGAGGTCGGTCTTGCTCTGTGCGAAACGGTAGTAGCCGCGACCGTTCGCATTCGGCAGCACCCACGTGCCCCTGGCGGCATCGTCGAGCACCATGGTGCCGGTCGCCTGGTCGAACAGCTCGCACTTGACCTTGTTCGCACCGCCGGCGGTGCCGTAGCGCACGCACATCGGCACGCCCCAGACGCGGCTGGCGTCGCCCGTACTGCCCAGCGGCAGGTAACGGCTCTGGGTCAGATGCAGGACGGTCTTGCCGCCTTCGACCTTCACCTCGGTGGTGACGTAAGGCACGCCCGACTGATTGAGGAAGCTACGGAACGCGTTCTTGAATGCATCGCCCTGTCCGGCCGCCTCGGCGATCGAATCGATCAGGTCGTCAGCCGTCGCGTTGGCGAACTTGTGCTTCTGGATATAGGCACGCATGCCCTTCTGGAAGACCGGATCAGTCACGTAGCCTTCGAACATGCCGAGAACGGCGGCGCCCTTCTGGTAGGTGATGCCGTCGAACGCGGTTTCGATGTCGCCATTGCCGGTGATCGGCTGGCGAATCTTGCGCGCGCTGACCAGGCTGTCGTTGTTCATCGCACCCTGTGCGCCGCGAACGCGATCGAGATCGGCGCGGTACTCCGGGTGAACCTTGGTGGTGACCTTCTGCTGCATCCAGGTGGCGAAGGCTTCGTTGAGCCAGAGATCGTCCCACCACGCCATGGTCACAGTGTCGCCGGTCCACTGGTGGGCCAGTTCGTGCGCGTTGACGTTGAACGAGCCGCGGACGTACTTCGCCTCCGAATCCGGGTCGATCAGCAGGAGCCAGTCACGGAAGGTGACCAGACCCGCGTTCTCCATGGCACCGGCACTGAAGTCAGGCGCGGCGAGCAGGTCGAGCTTGTCGTACGGGTAACCAAAACCGTAGTAGTCCTCGAGCGTGTGGATGATCGAGTTGGTCTCGCCCAGCACATGCTGCATGCGATGGCCTTCGCCCTTCGCAGCGATACCGCGTAGCGGCGTGGCGGTCGTACGGAATTCGGTCGGCGAAATATCCGGACCCTTGACCACGTCCCACGGGCCGACAGCGAACGCGACGAGATAGGTCGGCAGCGGCTTGGTCGTGGAGAACGTGAGCGTCTTCCAGCCCGCGCCTGCTTTTTCTTCCTTGACCTGCGCGGTGTTGGCCACGCCCTGGTCGTCGGCCGGAATGGTCAGGCTGAGATCGAACGGCACCTTGAACGACGGCTCGTCGAAGCCCGGGAATGCGTAGCGCGCGGAGACCGGCTCCATCTGCGTCATCGCGTAAGGCACGCCTTCGTGCGAGACCTTGTAGAGGCCCTGCAACTGCTTGTTCAGCGGCGCAGTGAATTCGATCGCGAGGGTGATCTCCTGCGGATCGAGCTTCGCACCGAGGTCGATGCGTGCGACGCCTTCCTTCTCAGCGGCGACGGTGTACTTACCGACATGCTTCTTGCCGGCGGCATCGGTGACGGTGACCTTGGATACCGTCAGGTCCTTACCGTGCAGCCAGATGAAGTCGGAGGCCTGGCTCAGCTTGATCTTGATCGTGGTCGAGCCGGAGTAGTTTTCCTGCTTCGGATCGACCTTGAAGGCCAGTTTGTAGTTTTCAGGCTGGGCCCAGGTCGGCAGGTGGCCGAGGGGCGCGGCGGCGTCCGTGCCGGCGGCGAACGCGGCGCCACAGCAGGTGGCGAGCGCGGTAAGGATGAGAGGACGGACGAAACGACGCATGGCGGGTGGGACTCCCCTGTGGGTAATCGCCCATCCTGCGAACAGGGATGACCTTCGACACAGTGCCAGAAGGCACCCCTGTCCTCGCTGCGCCGCGTCATTCCGGACGCCGCAGCATCAAAGCTCGACGATGGGCTTGAATCCGCCGAAGACCATTCGCTTGCCGTCGAACGGTAGCTTCTTGGGGTCCATGAACTCGGCAAGTCGCGGATCTTCCATCACTTTCTTCATGACACGGTCGCGTGCGCGCTTGTTCTCGTAGACCACCCAGGAGAAGACCACGGTCTCGCCGGGCTTCAGCTTTACGGACTGCGGAAACGACGTGGATTTGCCGGGTTTGACGTCATCGGCGATGCATTCGTTGTAGGCCAGGGCGCCGTACTCCATCCAGATCTTGCCCGCCTTGCGGGCCATCTTCTTGTAGTCGTCCATGCGGTCCAGTGGTACGGGTAAAACGAAACCGTCGACGTAGCTCATGGCGCAACCCTCCCGGTGATGGTTAGGGAAGCGTCTCCCAGAACGAAGAAAGGCCGCGTTAAACGCGGCCTTTCGTAGGAGCCAATTCATTGGCGATGGGTGCTTGCAACAAATCGGCCCGCTGCCGCGGGATCGCCGATGAATCGGCTCCTACAGGCACAGGTGTCGCTGCAATCAGCCGGCGGCGTCGGCCTGCTCAAGGACCACGGCGACGCCGTGGATCACCGAAGCGATGCGCACCGCGCTCTGAATCGCCTGCACCGAAATGCCACCGTCACGGAGCACCTTGTCGTGCGAGTCGATGCACATGCCGCAGCCGTTGACGGCCGAGACCGCCAGCGAGACGAGTTCAAAGTCGTTCTTGGCGTCACCCTTGTAGGCACCGATCACATTCATGCGCAGCTTCGCCGGAATGGTCGCGTATTCCGGGTGGCTGACCAGGTGCTGGAAGCGGTAATAGATGTTGTTCATGCCCATGATCGCGGCCGAACCCTTGGCGGCGGTCAGCTGTTCGGCCGTGGCGTGCTCGGCAGCGAACGCGGCGATGGCTTCGGTCAGCGGCTTGTAGCGAGCCGAGAACGCGGCGCCGAGGGCGACCATGGAAATCTGGGCAAGGTTGAGGCCCGGGGCTCCCGCTTCGCTCAACACGGAGTCGAGGTTGAGCTTGAGGTCCTTGGCGTATTCGGGAAGCTTGCTACGAAGATCGGCGACGCTCATGGGATGCACCTTGTCTTGGAATAGGGAATGAGGCGCGGAATGGCTCGGCACGCGCGGTGCCGGTTCACGCGGGACACGTGAGAGCGTGTCGGTGATGCGGTAAGGGGCTTAGAAAAGAGGCGGTGAAGCGAACTTCACCGCCTCTCGGGTAGCCCGCGCCACGCGGGGGAGGGAGCGCTGTGGCGCGGGACTTACGACCGGTGCTGCCTTAGGCGACCTTGAGGGTCTCGTCGCCGGACTTCCAGTTGCAGGCGCACAGCTCGTCGGTCTGCAGCGCGTCGAGAACGCGCAGCACTTCGTCCGGGTTGCGGCCGACGGAACCGGCAGTCACGTAGGCGAACTGGATCTCGCCGTTCGGATCGACCAGGAAGGTCGCGCGCTGGGCAACGCCTTCGTCGGTCAGGATGCCGAGGGCCGAGGTCAGGTCCTTCTTGATGTCCGCAACCATCGGGAACAGCAGGTCCTTCAGGTCGGCGTGGTCCATGCGCCAGGCGCGGTGGACGAACTCGGAGTCGGTCGACACGGCCAGCACCTGGCAGTCACGGTCGGCAAACTTCTCGTTCAGATCGCTGAAACCCTTGATCTCGGTCGGGCAGACGAAGGTGAAGTCCTTCGGGTAGAAGAAAACGAGCTTCCACTTGCCCTCGTACGACTTGTCGGAGACGTCGATGAACGCGTCTTCGATCTTGTTCGCGAGCGGGCCGCCGTTGACAGCCTTGAGGTTGAACTGGGGGAACTTATCGCCAATGCTCAGCACGTTTGACTCTCCGTTGAGGGTGGAATGAACTCTGCGCGCGCTCATGTCGCCGCGACTGAAAGGCAAGATTAGCGCGCTGCAACATATATCTCAAATCGATTGTAGACATCATTGTGATAGGCTGGACCTATCGTTCCGAGTCGAGCCCGTCGCCATGAACCTGCGTGACTTGTCCTACCTCGTTGCCCTGGCCGAGCACCGCCATTTCGGGCGTGCGGCCGAGGCCAGCTTCGTCAGCCAGCCGACCCTTTCGACCCAGATCCGCAAGCTGGAGGACGAACTGGGCGTGGCCCTGGTCGAGCGAACACCGCGCAAGGTGCTGCTGACCGAGACCGGTCGCGAGATCGCCCGGCGCGCCCGGGGGGTCCTTTCGCAGGTCGACGAGATCAAGTCGATCGCCCAGCGCACCCGTGATCCGGAGTCCGGCACGATCCGGCTGGGCATTTTCCCAACCCTGGGTCCCTACCTGTTACCTCACGTCATTCCGCACCTGCGCCAGCGCTTTCCTCGCCTGGAGCTGCTCCTGCGCGAAGAGAAAACCGAGCAGATCCTTGGCATGCTGCGCGAGGGCACGCTGGACGCCGGCATCCTCGCCCTGCCGATGCACGACGATTCCCTGCACGTCGAGTTCCTGTTCGAAGAACCGTTCGTGCTGGCCGTGCCGGACAACCACCCCCTCGCCGGGCGGCAGTGCCTGAAGATGGACGACCTTGCCGACCAGAATCTGCTGCTCCTCGAGGACGGTCACTGCCTTCGCGACCAGGCGCTCGAGGTCTGCCATCTGGCGGGCGCGGGCGAAAAGACCGGTTTCCGGGCCACCAGCCTGGAGACGCTACGTCAGATGGTTTCCGCCAACGTCGGCATCACGCTGATGCCGATCCTCGCCGTGAAGCCGCCCGTGGCGCAGTCGGGCAATGTGCGACTGATCGAGTTCGAAAGCCCGGCGCCAAGCCGTCGCATTGCGATGGTCTGGCGCAAGAGCTCGGCCATGACGCCGTTCTTCACCGCCCTCGCGGAGGTGATCCGCGACGTTCCGGCCGAACTGTTCAACGCCCGGGAATGCGCCACACGTCAACCGGAAGGCGCGCCAACCGTTGCCCTTCCATCCTCCTGACGGTTTCCTGATACATGCGCGTCTGGCTAATCGTCCTGCTCCTGCTCTGCGGACTGGGCGCGTACACGTGGTGGCATAAGCGGCCCATGCATGCGGCTGCGGGTATCGTCGCGGGCACGGTACCCAGCCAGCAGGATCTGGGCGCCGGGCCACAGCTGGCGCGCGGCCACTTCTCGCTGGAACCTCGCGCGAAGTTCGCCATGACGGGCCGCGTGCTCTCCCGCGAGGACTACCAGCTGGACGATCTGGCGCCGATCGCTCCCACCGACCTGGCCCTGGGCTGGGGCCGGATGTCGGATACCGCGGTGCTCGACAAGATCAGGATTTCGCAGTCCAACCGCTTCTACTTCTGGTACACGGATACTTTTCCGATCCCGCGGCACGAGATCGAGGACTCCAGCGCCAACATGCACATGATCCCGGCCAACGACACGGTGGCCCGGGAGCTTGGCAATGTGCGCCCGGGGGAAGTGATCCACTTCGAGGGTTTCCTCGTCGACGTCAAACGCGACGACGGCTGGCACTGGGATACCTCGCTCACCCGTGAAGACACCGGCGCAGGCGGCTGCGAGATCGTCCTCGTCGAAGACATCCACGAAGCCGGCCACTGAGGCCAGCCACCGATCTCAGCCGCCGATCAGGGCGTGGAGAGGGGCCGGACCGGACCACTTCGAGCGACCGTGGAGGCCGGCGAGTTCGATGACGACGCTGGCGCCGACCACTTCGGCGCCCAGCCTCTCGACCAGGCGACGACCCGCCTCGAGTGTTCCGCCCGTTGCCAGCACGTCGTCGACCACGATGACCCGTTCGCCGGGCAACAGGGCCTGGGTGCCGATCTCCAGACGGTCGTGGCCGTACTCCAGCCCATAATCGACGCCCACGACGGGCGGTGGCAGCTTGCCGGCCTTGCGCAGCGGAACGAAGCCGGCGTTGAGCGCGCGCGCCATGGCCGCGCCGAAAATGAAGCCGCGCGACTCGATACCGCAGACGGCGCCGATCCCTAGCCCGTGCCATGGCGCGCACAGCGCATCGATGCAGGCGCTGAACGCCGCGGCGTCGGCGAGCATGGGGGTGATGTCCTTGAACATGATGCCCGGACGCGGGAAGTCGGGCACGTCGCGGACAAGGTCGGTGATGGCCTTGGAAACATGGGCCTGCATGGCATTGATCCTGGAAAGTATCGCGGCGCTCAGGCCGGAAAGGTGGCGGCGCCGAAATCGTCGTCGGAGGCCGCGGCGATTCGCGCCTCGGCAAGTTGACCGTCGATGACGCGGACGATCGCCTCGGCCGCTTCCGCGGCCGCCTCGGGCACCATGACGGCGAGGAAGTCCCGCGCAGGAAGCTGCCCGACCGCACCGGTCAGAAATTCACCCGCGATGAAGGCGGGAATCTCCGCCTGCTCGAGTGCATTCTTAACCAGATGGGCGTCAATCAGGGATTCGGCGTGATAGGCGATACGCATGGTAGGAAGCTACCCGCGCGGCCGCCCGGCGGCAAGCGCTACGCGCCTAAGGTAAACTCGGATGTTTGCCGTGCCCATCCTCCGAGTCCTTTGCGATGTCGACCGAAACGCCCGTCCTGCAGCAGCACTTCATCGGCCAGATCGTCCGCGAGGACCTGGCTTCCGGCAAGCACACGGTGATCCACACCCGCTTCCCGCCTGAGCCCAACGGCTATCTGCACCTGGGTCACGCCAAGTCCATCTGCCTGAACTACGGACTCGCCACCGAGTTCGCCGGCACCTGCAACCTTCGCTTCGACGACACCAACCCGTCGAAGGAAGACGTCGAGTACGTCGATGCCATCCAGCGCGATGTGAAATGGCTCGGCTTCGAGTGGGCCGAGCTGCGCCACGCCTCGGATTACTTCGAAGTGTTCTATCGTTCGGCGCTCAAGCTGATCCGCCTGGGCGTGGCGTATGTGGACGATCTCTCGGCCGAGGAAGTGCGCGAGTACCGCGGCACCCTGACCGAGCCGGGCCGGAATTCGCCCTACCGCGATCGCAGCGTCGAGGAGAACCTCGACCTGTTCCAGCGCATGCGTGCGGGTGAGTTCGCCGACGGCAGCAAGACACTCCGCGCGAAGATCGACATGACCGCGGGCAACATCAACCTGCGCGATCCCGCGCTGTACCGCGTGCGCAAGGTGCATCACCAGAACACCGGCGACGCATGGCCCATCTATCCGATGTACGACTTCGCGCATTCGCTCTCGGACGCGCTCGAAGGCATCACCCATTCGCTCTGCACGCTGGAATTCGAAGACCACCGCCCCTTGTACGACTGGTGCGTGGATAAGGTCGACCTCGCGCACGATCCGGAACTGTGGCAGCCCCTGGTCGACGCCGGCCTGCCGACCTCGCCCAGCAAACCCCGCCAGATCGAGTTCTCGCGCGGCAACCTCAACTACACGGTGATGAGCAAGCGCAAGCTGATCACCCTGGTGTCCGAAAACCTCGTCGACGGCTGGGACGACCCGCGCATGCCGACGATCGCCGGCGTACGCCGGCGCGGCTTCACCGCCGCCGGCATCCGCCTCTTCTGGGAGCGCGTCGGTGTCAGCAAGCAGAACAGCACGATCGACATGAGTGTCCTCGAAGGCGCCGTGCGTGAGGATCTCGACGCCGTCGCGCCGCGCCGCCTTGCCGTGATCGACCCGGTGAAGCTCGTCATCACCAACCTCGACGCAACCCACCACGAGCAGCTCACCTTCCCAAACCATCCGAAGGACGAGAGCTTCGGCACACGCAGCGTTCCGTTCTCGCCCGAGCTGTGGATCGAACGCGAAGACTTCGCGGAAGTGCCGCCGAAGGGCTTTCATCGCCTCAAGCCGGAGGGGGAAGTGCGTCTGCGCGGCGTCGGGATCGTCAAGTGCGACGAGGTCGTCAAGGACGCGAACGGCGAGATCACCGAGCTGCGCTGCACCCTCGACCTCGAAAGCCGGACCGGCATGCCGGGTGCCGATCGCAAGATCAAGGGCACCATTCACTGGGTCAGTGCGCGTGACGCCGTTCCCGCCATCGTGCGCCTGTACGACCGCCTGTTCGACGCCGCGGATCCGGACGACGACAGCGACGGCAAGACCTACAAGGACCACATCAACCCGCATTCGCGCCGCGTCGTCCACGGTTACGTGGAGCCGGCCGCCGCGGGCGCCGCGCGCGAGGACCGCCTTCAGTTCGAACGTCTCGGCTACTTCGTCGCCGACATGCACGACCACACGCCCGGCACGCCCGTGTTCAACCGCGTCGTGACGCTGCGCGACTCCTGGGCGAAGCAGGCCTGATGCTGTACGCACAAGTCCATCTCACCCTGCCCGCCTGGGTCCATGAAGCCGTGGACACCTCGGCCACGTATGCGGGTGACGAGGCCAAGGTCGGCCTGGCCATCGAGCTATCGGGACGCAACATCGACCTCGCCACGGGCGGTCCCTTCGGCGCCGTGGTGTTCGACGGCAACGACCGGATCGTCGCCGTGGGGGTGAATCGCGTGGTGCCTCATGCCTGTTCGGTGGCCCACGCGGAAATGATGGCGTACATGACCGCGCAGGAGCGCCTGCAGCGCTTCCGCCTCAATGAAGACGGCAGCCGGTTCGTCCTCGCCACCAGTTCGCAGCCGTGCTGCCAGTGCTACGGCGCCACAGTGTGGGCGGGCGTGGACGAGCTGCTCATTGGCGCACGCTCGGAGGATGTCGAGGAGCTCACGCCATTCGACGAAGGCCCGCTGCCCGCCGACTGGATCGGCGAGCTCGAGCGTCGCGGCATTGCCGTGCGTCGCGACATCTGCCGGGACGAGGCACGGGACGTGCTCCGCCGCTACGGCGAATCGGGCGCCAGCTATTGAAACCGGTCCTTCCCGGGTGAGTCGCTGGCGTGCCGCGCTGCCGCTTTTGCTGCTGCTGATCGCTGGCGCGGTGATGCTCGGTAGCGGTGCGCTCGACCGCTTCCACCCGACCCGGCTACTCGCCGAAGAGGGTGCCTTGCGCGGCGCGATCGCCGAGCATCCCGTCATGTCGCGGCTGGCCTATACGGGTCTGCTTACCCTGGCCATTTCCACCGGCGTGCCAGGAACGATCGTCATCATCCTCGCAGGTGGCTTGCTGTTCGGCATCGCCGAAGGCACGGCCCTGTCGTCCGTCGCCCTCGTGCTCGGCTCACTCCTTCTCTTCCTTGCCAGTCGCTATGCGTTTGGCGCGGGTGGCCGCCAGCCACCGGAACTTGCGACGCGCATGCGTACCGGGTTCTCCGCGCATCCGGTCAGTTACACCCTCGCCCTGCGCTTCATTCCCGTCGTGCCGCTGGGCGCCATGACGGTGGCTCTGGCCTGGTTGCGTTGCCCGCTATGGCTGTTCCTGGGCGCCACCTGGCTGGGCGGGACAGTGTCCCTCGTGGCCGAAACCGCGGTCGGGGCCGGTCTCGGCGACACGTTCGGCGGCAGCGCACCATTCACCCTGGCGCGACTTCTCGACGGCAGGATCCTGCTCCCGCTGGCCGCGTTCGCTGCGCTGAGCGTGCTTCCGCTGGCGATAAAGAGCCTTCGCGACCGGCGTCGGCGCCGTCCCCACCGCTGACGCCAGCCGCGTTGAACTGCGTTAGGCTGTAGCCTCGCGTCGCCCGGGAGGGGCACGCAAGGGGAGACAGATGCGCGACGTATCGGTTACGTGGCTGGAACGGGTCTGGCGCCGCACTTCACTTGTGCAGCGCCTGACGTGTGTCGCGCTCGTACCCACCGCCATCAGTGCGGTCCTGCTGGTTACCCTGCTCACCCGCCATCAGATGGATACCCTCCACGAGATGGGCCGCTCCACGGCCGACGCCATTGCCCAACAGGCCGCCAGTGTCTCCGGCGAAGCCCTGCGCAACGGCGAGCGGCGCGAGATTTCGCATATTTCCCAATCGATCGTCCAGCTGCCCCAGGTAGCACGGGTTCGCATCAGCGACCGCGATGGCGAGATCATTGCGGACCGTGTGAACGGAACCATCGACGACGATGACAATCTCACCGTGTCGCGCGAGGTGCTGGACCCGACAAGTCATCGCGTCGTCGGCTCGGTCACGGTCGATGTCAGCGTCGAGGACGCTATCGCCGCGCAACGAACCAGCGTAAACAACGCCCTCCTCTGGCTGGCGCTCAGCCTGTTCATCGCGGTGATGATCGGTTGGTCCACGGCGCGCTGGCTGAGTGCACCGCTGCGCAATCTCGCCATTGCGGTTCGCCAACTCGGCCTGGGCGACCGTACCGTGGTGGTCCCGGTCACCGACGATACCGAGATCGGTGACCTCCAGCGAGGCTTCAACGGCGCTGCCTCGCAGCTGCTGCATGCGCAGATCGGGATGGAACGCGAGATCGCCATGGCCACGGAAGAACTCGCCCGGAAGAACGCCGCACTCGAGGCCGCCAGCGTGGCGAAGGCGCGCTTTCTTGCCGCCGCATCGCATGACCTGCGCCAGCCACTCTACGCGCTCACCCTGTTTTCCTCCGGCCTCGCCGTGGACGAGTACGACCCGGTACGGCTCAATCGTATCGCCCACATCCAGGAGTGCGTGGAAGCGCTGGACCACCTGTTCAGCGAGCTGCTCGACCTCTCTCGCCTGGAGACCGGTGCCATGCCGGCCGTGCTCCGCGATGTTCCGCTGGACGAGGTTTTTGAAGAGGTCAGCGTGAATTTCCGCATGGTGGCCGAACAGCACGAACTGCGTCTGGTCGTGCGGACGACCGGCCTCTGGGTACGCTGTGACCGCACCATGGTCGCGCGCATCCTCAACAACCTGGTCAGCAATGCGCTGCGTTATACCCGCTGCGGTGGTGTGTTGGTGGGTGCACGCCGGCGTCCCGATGGCACGGTCCGCGTGGATGTGTGGGATACGGGCCTGGGTATCGGCCCGGAGCATCTCCAGCACATTTTCGACGAGTTCTACCGGGTCGAGAGCGGCCCGGAAGCCGGGCGTCCCGAGAGCACGCGGCGCGGACTGGGGCTGGGCCTGTCCACGGTGCAGCGCCTGGCGGGCCTGCTTGGCACGCGCGCCATGGTGCGCTCGCAGCCGGGCAAGGGCAGCGTGTTCTCGATCACGCTGCCGGAGGTCCAGCCAGGGAAGATCGAGGCACCGGTCGCGGCGACGACGGGCAGCCCCGCGCCGCGGGACGTTGTTGGCATGCGCGTCCTGGTGATCGACGACGAGCCCAGCATCCTCGCCGGGATCAGTTTTCTGCTGGGCAGCTGGGGCTGCGAGGTGATGACTGCCGAAGATGCGCAGCAGGCCATGGAGGCGGTGCACCAGTGGATGCAGCCGCCGGATATCGTGATTTCCGACCTGCGGCTCCGCGAGGGCACCGGCCTGGACGTCATCGACCTGCTCGATCGCTATTATCGCCGCCGGCCCGGCGACCCACCACCGTTTGCCCGCGTGCTGATCACCGGCGAAACCCGCGGGGACTTCCTGCGCAACGTCGACCAGACCACCACGCAGGTTCTCTACAAGCCCGTTTCGCCCGAACGCCTGCACGATGTCATGGTTTCGGCCTGGACCGTCCATCATGCACCCGTCTGAACCAGATGGCTGGCTTGCCGCGAGGCGCCCGGAGGGCTATGTTTCCAAGAACGGGGATGCTCGCGGTAGTGCGGGCGGAGGAAAGGCATGCGTGTTCTGATCGCGGACGATCACCGGTTCATCATCGACGGCGTCAAGCTCAAGTTGAGGGAATTGGGTGAGGACGTCGAGTTTGTCGAGGCCCAGACGGTCGCTGATCTCTATGCGCAACTCGATCGCCTGCCCCTCCCCGATGTCGCCCTGATCGACATAGGCATGCCGGACGCCAACGGCGTCGAACATATTCAAAGGGCGCTGGAGAAACTCGCCGACGCCAACGACAAGGTCACCAGCCAGGACAGCGAAAGCCCGGATCTGACCGATGACGAACGCCGCCTCGCCGCCGACTTGATCGGGACCCGTACTGCGCGCAAGCGTGCTGTCCTTGTCTTGTCCGGAAACAGCGACCCCGCTGCGATTCGCCATATGCTCGAACTTGGCGTGCAGGGTTACATCGTGAAGACCTCAAGTCCGGACGTCGTCCTGAACGCGGTGCGTCTGGCTGTCTCCGGCGGTATCTACGTACCACCGGAAGCTATGGATGCCGCCGTATCGAGCATTCCCGTTCCGTTCTTTTCCAAGGCCAACGGCAGCGATGGACTGACGACCAAGGAGCGCCTGGCCACGGTCCTCACCGAACGCCAGATCGACGTACTCAAGCTATTGGCCAAGGGCCGGCCGAACAAGCTGATCGCCCGCGAGTTGGGCATCAGCGAAGGCACCGTCAAGATTCACCTTGCCGCGATCTTCCGTGCGCTACATGTGCGGAACCGATTGGAGGCACTGGTTGCCGCACAGCACCTGGGCGACTAGCTAAAACACCATCCACGCGAGGCAGGCGCGATGCGGGCAGGCGTGAAGAGCGCGGCGAGAGGCTGGGTGCGCGCGGGGTTCTGCGCATGGCTGGCGTGCGTCCTTTGCTCGGGTCCCGCCGTGGCGGCCGGTCCCGCGCAGGGCGATGTCGATCCGAATGCCCCGCTCACCTTCGGCATTCTTCCCATCGGGGGTCCCGCCGAGTCGCTGGAGGCGTGGCGCCCCATGCTCGACGACTTGAGCAAGGCGCTCGCCCGCCCCGTCCGCGCGGTCTCCGTCACGACCTACGAAGGCATCGCTCAGGCCATCAGCGAGCAGAGGGTGGATATCGCCTTCCTCTCCGGGCGGCTCGCCCTGGACGCCGTCACCGGGCAAAACATGCAGGTGATCGGGCAGCTGACCCGCGGCGATGGCTCGAAAGGCTATTACGCCGTGGTGCTCGTGGCAGCGGACTCGCGCCTGCGTACGGTCGACCAGCTGTTCGCCAAGCCGGGTAAATGGCGCTTCGCCCGCGGCGAAGCGCTTTCGGTGTCCGGCTATCTCGTTCCGGAAACCCAGTTGTTCGCGGCACGGAACGTGGACTCCGACACCTTCTTCGCCAGCGTGCACATCGACAACCACCAGAACAATGCGTTGGCCGTTGCCAACGGCGAAGTGGACGTCGCCACCAACAACACGGCGGACCTGGAACGCTTCAAGCAACATTTTCCCGACCAGTACGCGCGCCTGCGCGTGCTCTGGAAGTCCTCGCTTATTCCCCATGCGGTGATCGTGATCCGTAACGACCTTCCGCTTGCGTTACGCGAGCGCGTGGCCACCTTCATTACCAGCTATGGCAAGGGCAAGGAGGGTTCGCGCGAAGAAGCGAACCTGAAGCTCATCCACGACATCAGCGGATTCGCGCGGGCTGATAACGCCGTGCTCGTGCCCTTCGTCGATATCGAATATTCGCTGGAGAAGCGCCGCGCCACCAGTGCGCAGTGGGTCAGCGAAGCCGCGCGTGAGGCGCGCTTCCAGAAGATCAAGGTCGACCACGATGCGGTCGTGAAGCAACTCGACGGCAAATAGCCGTCCAACGGGCCTAGGCCATAAGGTATAGACGGGCAGCCTAGGTCCCCTTGTCTATCGCGCATCGAACGCGCGTTTCATAGATTCGTTGTCATGAACGCGTCGCCGCATCCGCCCGCAAGGCCCGCGCCCCTGCATCGACAGCTGATCCTTCGCGGATTGCTGCCGATGACGCTGGTTGCGCTCGCGTTGGCCGGATCGCTTGGCGTACTGCACATGCGGGCGCTCTCCGGCGAAGCGCGAACGGTCGCACGCATCCAGGCCATCCGGCTGGGCGCATCCATGGACGCCGCGACGAACGACGAAGCCGTTCGCTATGCACTGACGCGCGCGCTGTCACGCAGCGCGCCTACCGAAAGCCTCACGCTTCGCCGTGACGACGCGCCGGACCTGGTCATCGACAGCGGACGACACGTACCTTCCGGACGTGCGTTGCGCGTCCGCCTCAATACGCCACTGGGTGAACTCGAAACGGTTTCCGATGCGACCTCCCTGCACGAGCGGCGCGCCGCCGCTGCTTTCATGACATTGTTGCTGTGCTGCGGGGTGCTTGCGGCGTTCCTGTTCACGCGGCGGGCGCTGGAACGCGATGTCATCGAGCCCATCGAAGGCATGCGCGATCGTATCGACGCCTTCCTCCATCCGCGCCAGGCGAAACCCATGGCAGGTGGCGTTGGCGAACTTGCCACCATCGACGCACTGCTCGACGAATTGGTCGACCTGCGGCGACGCCACGACATGGCCATGTCCGACGCGCTCCGCCAACGGTTGCAGGATATCGCGCGACACACGCGCTTCATCGAGCAGGTCGGCGACCACTTCCGCCAGCCGCTACAGGCACTTTCCCTGTTCGTCGCTGGTATGCAGCCGGGCGAGGACCTGCGGCAGCGCGCGGTGCTCGGCCAGATGCGCACAAGCCTTACGCGGCTCAACGAACTTCTCGACGGCTTGCTTGCCATGGCACGCTTCGATGCGGGCGCCGTGGAGCCCCGCGCCATCGACCTCATTGCATCGGATCTTTTCGTGCGAGAGCGGGCAGCCATCGACGAAGACGCCAGCCGCCTCGGTGTCGACGTGCATTGGCGTGGGGGCCGCCTGCCCCTCCACGGCGATCCGGCTCTGCTGGGTGAACTGCTTCATCGCCTGGTGGCGAATGCCGTCATCAGCACGCCGAACGGCCGCGTACTGGTTGCCGCGCGACGCCGTGGCGATGCCGTGCGACTGGAGGTCCGGGATAACGGCATGGGCCTGGAACCCATCCAGCAGGAGCGCGTGTTCGAAGACTTCACCCGACTTCCCGGCCACGCCGGTTACGGCATCGCGCTGGCCGTGGCCAGGCGCATCGTCGATACCCTCGGAGGCAGCATCGGGGTCCGCTCCCGCCCCGGGCGGGGAACGCTTTTCTGGGTACAGCTCGAGGGCGCTTCTGTTGGCGTTCCCTCGCGAACAGCTCCCACACTGAGCCGCCATCCGGCCCTTTGATCGACAGCCATCTGTCGGCGGCGACCCGACCGGCGTATCGTTACGGAAGTACACAGACCTTTCCGAGGATCACTGTCGTGTCGAGCGTCAATTGGTCTGATACGGCGCCGGTGGTGGCGTTCATCGGCGTGTTCGCGGGGGCGATCGGCCTTCCCGTGCCGGCGATGCCTACCCTGATCGTGGTGGGCAGCACGCTGGTCGCCGCACGCGACCCCGTCCTTATCCTGGCGACGTTCCTCGGTGCCCTTGCAGGCGCCTTCGCCGGCGACGCAGCGTGGTTCCTGACCGGGCGTCGGTTCGGCTACCGCGTACTCGATGGCTTGTGCCGTATTTCGCTTTCCCCCGACACCTGCGTACGCCGCGCCAGTGGTTTTTTCGAGAAGCGCGGGGTCAAGCTGCTGCTGGTGTCGCGGTTCATTCCCGGGCTCTCCCTCGTCGCCATTCCGATCGCCGGCGCCGGCGATACCCGATTCTCCCGCTTCACCCTCTATGACCTGCTTGGCGCGGCGTTGTGGATTTCCGTCGGCTTATCGATCGGCATGCTGTTTTACCGCCAGATCGACGCCGTGCTGGCCACCCTAAAGCAATTCGGTCTCGGTATGGCGGCGCTCGCCCTGATCGGACTGTTGCTATGGGTCGGCTTTCGCTACAGCCGTCGTGCCCTGCTCATCGCACAGTTGCGCAAAAGCCGAATTTCCGTCGACGAACTCTCCGTCCTGCTCGCCAACGAGCCCGGCGCACTGATTGTCGATGTGCGCTCGACCCTCAGCCGCCGCGACGATCCGTTCGTCATCCCAGGCTCGCGCCTGTTCGACCTGGCCACGGCGGATGCCGCACTGGCGACCCTGCCCAGGCACACCTCGGTGGTGATTTACTGCTCGTGCCCGAACGAAGTCTCGGCGGCCAAGGTGGCGGAACGCCTGAGCAAGCTGGGTTTTTCCAACGTCCGCCCGCTTACCGGGGGCATCGGCGCCTGGCGTCAGGCGGGACGTGACGTCGAGGCCATTGTCGCCACGACCTGAACCGCCACGCCGCTCGGGTTGTGCCGCCCCCCATGCGGCCACTAAACTAGCCGGCTTCCCGCGCATGGGTCGTTAGCTCAGTTGGTAGAGCAGCGGACTTTTAATCCGTAGGTCGCCGGTTCGAATCCGGCACGACCCACCATTCGCGCCAGTGAGTCACGTTCAGGTAGGGCATATACCTGACGCTCCAACGAGAAGAAGCCTGAGCTGGCCCGTCCCGCCGATGAAGGAACATGGGCTAATATTTGGCCTGACAGGGAAAGGCGGAGGTACGTCAATGTCTACGAAGCCAATTTCGAAACGCGATAGCTCTGGTCCTTTTGCGA